>JAOUEE010000002.1 GCA_029858875.1 Acidimicrobiia bacterium | reverse complement strand
ACGGACCCCTCACCGCTCCCCTCCGTGATCTCCTGATCGTCGTCGGCGCCGCTGAATTCGACCACCAGGACCGGCAGGCCTATCTCGAGGCGGTACGCACCGAACTGGCGCGATCGAACAACGCGGTCCGGACCCAGACCGAGCAGTCGGTGAGCCTGACGGCCCGACAGGCCGACGTTCCCGTGCTGTTGGTCAACGACCTCGGCGTGACGGCACAGATCCTCCTGGTGCTCCAGTCCGACAAGCTCGACTTCCCCGACGGCGACCGGCTGGAGATCATGCTCGAGCCCGGAACGTCCACCGTCGAGATCCCGGTCAGAGCCCGCACCAGCGGCGACGCCGTACTCGAGATCACCCCCCGCTCCCCCGACGACCGCCTCCGCCTGGGAGAGCCGGCTCAGGTGACGGTCCGCTCCACCGTCCTGTCGGGACTGGGGGTCATCATCTCCGTGGTCGCGCTGGCCGTGTTGATCACCTGGTGGGCCCGCCAGGTGTGGCGCCGACGACACGCGTAACGATCCGTGGACCACCCGGGTCAGACCCCCAGACCGGCCAGGCCGGGTTCGTGCGCCCGCTACAGTACGCCGCGCCTCCGATGGAGGGGATTGGAGACACAACCATGAGCGGTATCCGCATCGTCACCGACAGCGCCTGTGACCTCACCGACGAGGAGCTCACCGAATACGGCATCGAGATGGTGCCGCTGACGATTCGATTCGGTGACGAGGAGTTCGTCGACCGGGTCGAGCTCAGCATCGCCGAGTTCTATCGCCGGCTGGCCGAGTCCGACCACCTACCCGAGACCTCGGCCCCGGCACCCGGCAAGTTCGCCGAGGTGTTCCAGCGCCTCCTCGACGACGGCGCCGAGGCCATCGTGTGCATCAACTTGTCCGCCGCGCTGTCTGCGACCATGCAAGCGGCCGAGACCGCAGTCAAGGAACTCGAGGGTGACCCCGACATCCGGGTCATCGACTCGCGTTCCATCACCGCCGGGCTGGGCGCCATGGTGCTGGCGGCCGCCCAGGCCGCAGCCACCGGGGCGACGGCCGACGAGATCGAAGCGCTGGTCGAGGACCTGAGCGCTCGCACCCGTGTGTACGGCGTGCTCGACACGCTCGAGAACCTCAAGAAGGGTGGCCGGATCGGCAACGCCCAGGCACTGCTCGGTTCGATGTTGTCCATCAAGCCGGCACTCGATCTGTCGAGTGGTGAGGTGGAGGAAGCGGGCAAGGTACGGACCCGCAAGAAGTCCCTCGCCTGGCTCCGTGACAAGGTGGCCAGCGAAACCAAGATCGAGAAGTTGGCGATCATGCACAGCATGGCCGACGACGCCGACACCTTCCGCGACCTCCTCAGCGAAGTCACCGACGTCGAAGATCTGCGGGTGGGCCCGATCGGTGCGGTGATCGGAACCCACGGGGGTCCTGGCGTGATGGGCGTGGCCTACGTCCTGGCTCCCTGACCCCGTGCCGTCCGACTCGAGCGGACGGCCTCTAACGTCTGACCCATGACGGAGGTCCCGCCACTGTCGCTGGCGGCACAACTCACCGGCCACGTCCTCGCCGGGCGCTATCGCCTGGACCGACTCATCGCCGCCGGGGGCATGGCCCATGTCTGGGAGGCCACCGATCTCATCCTCGACCGGACGGTGGCGGTCAAGATCCTCCACCACCACCTCAGCGCCGACGCGGTGTTCGTGGAGCGCTTCCGCAATGAAGCCGTGGCCTCGGCCCGGGTCGTGCATCCAGCCATCGTGTCGATGTACGACACGATCGACACCGACGGCCTCGATGCGCTGGTCATGCAGTACGTCCCCGGCCAGACCCTCCGCCAACGACTCGACGAACAGGGGCGCCTGCCCATCGAGGTGATCGCTCCCATCGCGTTGACCGTGGCCGACGCCCTCGAGGCGGCCCATCGTCAGGGGATCATCCACCGCGACATCAAGCCGGCCAACCTCCTGTTGGGGCCCCACGACCAGATCCTGATCGCCGACTTCGGCATCGCCAAGGCCTCCACCAGTCCCGATCTGACCGCCACCGGAACGCTGATGGGGACGGCCCGCTACCTCGCGCCCGAGCAGGTGCGGGGTGATGTCGCCGATGCCCGCACCGACGTCTATGCGCTCACCGCAGTCCTGTACGAGGCACTCAGCGGGCGGCCCCCCTTCGACGGGCCCAACGACATGGCCATGGCCCTCGCCCGCCTGCAACGCGACCCCGTGCCGATCGACAAGCTCTGTCCCGATCTGCCCGCGCCGTTGGTGCAGGTGATCGGACGGGGCCTCGCCCGTGACCCGGCCGACCGCTTCGCCACCGCCGAGGACTTCCGCCTGGCCCTGTCCGCGGCGCTACGAGCACCGACCGACGAGCACGCCGACCAGCCCACCCTGGTCCTGGCGGCCAACCATGCGCCGTCGTTCACCGAGTCCGAACGCACGTGGTTGGTCCCCACCGTCCTGGTGCTCATCATCGCCATGGCGCTGGCGGTGGCCGGGGTCCTGCTGGGGCAGACCACCACGGGAGCCCGGCTGTACGACCGGGTCCGCGACGCCATCGGGGCGGCCGAGGCGGCCGACTCGGGCGTCCCATCCGCGTCTTCGGCCCCGGACGTCTCGGCCGATGTCCGATTCACGGCTTCGCGCTCGTTCGACCCGCAGGGCACCGGCTCGCCGCCCAGCGAACACGAGGAACTGGTGCCGCTGGCCAGCGACGGCAACCTGGACACCGAGTGGACGACCGAGAGTTACTCGTCTCCGGCGTTCGGCAACCTGAAGAGCGGCGTGGGGCTGATCCTCGCCCTCGACCGCGTCGCCACCGTCGAAGCCATCGAACTGGCATCGACCCACCAGCAGTGGACCGTCGAGGTGTACGTCCGAACCGGTGACGCCGACGCACTGGCCGACTGGGGCCCGGCGCGCGCCGACGGAACCATCGACGGAACCGCCACGCTCGGGCTCGAACCGACCAGCGGTGATCATGTCCTGGTCTGGATCACCGGCCTCGATCCTCGCCGGGTGCCGCATCGCGTCGGCTTGGCCGAAGTGGCCATCAGCGCATCCTGACATCGGGGTGGCAGCCATCGTGGTCCAGTGACCAGTACTGTCACCGCTATCGAAGGGCCGGCCGATGACCTCCTGGTCGCAGCGGCGCAGGCGGGCGACCAGCATGCGCTCGACACGTTGCTCCGACGCCATTACGACCGCATCTGGGCGGTCTGTCGACGGCTGGCCGGCAACGACGCCGATGGCGCCGATGCCACACAGGAGGCCCTGATAACCATCGCCCGGCGCATCGACCGCTTCGACGGCCGGGCGGCCTTCTCCACCTGGGCCTACCGGGTGGCCACCAACGCCTGTCTCGACGAGCTGCGCCGACGGGGCCGACGGCCCCACGTCGGGCTGCCCGAGTACGAGACCGAGGCCGACCACGAGCCGGCCGCGGCCGCATCGGCCCGACCGATCGGTGACGAGGTCACCGATCGGATCGTCATCGACGACGCGTTGGCCCAACTCCCCGAGGAGTTCCGCCAGCCGGTCGTGCTGCGCGATCTCCTGGGGATGGACTACGCCGAGATCGCCGAGACCCTCGACATCCCTCCCGGTACGGTCCGGTCACGCATCGCCCGAGGGCGGCGCTCGCTCGCCCAGATCCTCGGGAACCCCGACCCCGACCAGGAACGTCCAAGCCCCGACCATGCCTGATCCCCTCCTCCCCCGTGGTCCCGCCGATGACGGCGAGGACGCATTGGTGTCGGCCTACCTCGACGGCGAGGCCACGGCCGAGGAGGCCGCGCGCGTCGAGGCCTCACCCCGGCTGCTGGCCCAGGTCGCCGCGTTCGGGTCGGTGGCCGACCTGGTCGCGTCGGATCCCGTCGATGTGGACGACGTACGGCGCGAGCAGCACATCGCGGCCGCGCTGGCCGCCGCCCCGACCGCAGCAAACGTGACCGCGATGACGGTGGGCCGCTCCGATCGACGGCCTTGGTACCGCCAGCCACTCGTTGCCGTGGCCGCCGCGATCGTCGCGCTCGCCGTCGCGGTGCCTGCGCTGTCCCAGCTGACCCGGACCAACGACAACGACGTGGCCGGATCGGCCGCTGACGAATCCGAATCGGCCGAGTCGGCCACCGAGGACCGTGACCGCCAGCCCGGGCGCAGCCTCACACCAGCGCCTGCGGGCGACGCCACCGACCTGACCGAAGGCGACGGCGGGTTCGACCCGGCCAACGGTCTGGCCGAAGCGGCCCCGGCGGCGACCGCCGCCCCGAACGAGCAGTACGCCCGCCTGGTTCCCGACGACAGCGGCGAGTTCACCGACCTCGCGGCGGCGGTGGCGGCCTACGACACACAAGCCGACGAAGCCGACGATGACACGGCCGCCCTGTTCGAGGACTCGGCCCCCTCGGCCGCCGACAACTGCCTCGACCGGTTCGACGCAGAGCTCCCCGTGCTGGTGGCCACCGTCGGGGGAACCGACTTCTTCGTCGGCCGAGCCGGCGGGGTCACGATCGCCGTCGAGATGGAGACCTGCACGGTGGCCTTCGGCGACTGATCCGCGGCCGCCGGCAGTGACGCCGGTCGAGCACTGGGTATAGCATCACCGCCCATGTCCGACTCGCCCGTCCCGGCCCCGGAACCCGACTGGGCTCAGAGAACCACCGAGTTCATCGTCGACAAGGTCGACAGCGTGGCGGCCAAGACGGCCACGCCGGCGCGCATGGCCAGTCGTGGCGTGGTGTACGGGTTGGTCATCGCCGTTCTCGTGCCGATTCTGCTGGTGCTGCTGGTGACCCTCACGGTTCGGATCCTCGATGTCTACGTTCCCGGCAACGTGTACTGGGTGTATCTGGCCCTCGGCCTCGCGTTCGCCGGCGTGGGGGTGGCGCTGATGGCCAAGGCCGCCCGCGCCTGACACCGGGAATAGTGCCGACCCCCCGGGCCGTTTCTGATCACGTGCCCCACTCTCGACGAGGTTCCTCACATGCCCGCTGACGTCCGCGATGTCGTCATCATCGGATCGGGGCCGGCCGGCCTCACCGCGGCCATCTACACCGCCCGCGCCAATCTGGCGCCGGTCGTGCTCGAAGGTGAGCCGTCCTCCACCAGCGACCAGCCCGGCGGGCAGCTCATGCTCACCACCGAGGTCGAGAACTTCCCCGGCTTTCCCGAGGGGGTCATGGGTCCGCAGCTCATGGTGAACTTCCGGGACCAGGCCGAGCGGTTCGGGGCGCAGTTGCACACGGTCAAGGCCAGCCGCGTCGACTTCGGTCAGCGCCCCTTCCGGATCTGGGTGGGCGACCCCGACGCGCCCGCGCCCACCTGGCTGGCCAACAGCGTGATCGTCAGCACCGGTGCACAGTCGCTCATGCTGGGCCTCGACAACGAGACCCGGCTCATCGGCCACGGCGTCTCGACGTGCGCCACCTGTGACGGCTTCTTCTTCCGGGACCAGGAGATCGCCGTGGTGGGCGGCGGTGACTCGGCCGTCGAGGAGGCCAGCTTCCTCACGAAGTTCGCCAGCAAGGTCACCATCATCCATCGGCGCGACGAGCTGCGCGCCTCCAAGATCATGCAGGACCGGGCCTTCGCCAACGACAAGATCGAGTTCCACTGGAACGGCCAGGTCAGCGAGATCATCGGCGAAGACCGCCTCGAGGGTGTGGTGGTGACCGACACCCAGGACGGCTCCACCGAGCGACTCGACGTCAGCGGGCTCTTCGTGGCCATCGGGCACAAGCCCAACACCGATCTCTTCGACGGACAGCTCGACCGCAAGGACAACGGCTACCTCGTCACCGTGCCCGGCTCGAGTCGCACCAACGTCGAGGGGGTCTTCGCCTGCGGTGACGTCCAGGACGACTACTACCGACAGGCCATCACCGCGGCCGGAAGCGGATGCATGGCCGCCATCGACGCCGAACGGTGGCTGGAGACCCAACACTGATGCGGCCGACGGGCGCCGACCTCGTCGTCCCGATACGGCCCGAGTACGGTGCCCGGGGAATGTCCAGCCCGCGACCGCGGTTGGTTCCCGCAACGACGACACGAGGTTTCCTCCATGGCTGGATTGATAACCACACTCTCCGACACCACCTTCGACGAGGAGGTCGGCTCGGCCACTGAGCCCGTGGTGGTCGACTTCTGGGCCGAGTGGTGCGGTCCCTGCAAGATGATCGCCCCGATCCTGGCCGAGATCGCCGAGGAGCACGAGGGCAGCCTGCGGATCGGCAAGCTCAACGTGGATGATGCGCCCGAGATCGCCCGCCGCTTCGAGGTGATGAGCATCCCCACGCTCATCGTCTTCAAGGACGGCGAGCCGGCCAAGCGCATCGTGGGCGCCAAGGGCAAGGCGCAGCTGCTCGACGATCTGGCCGACTTCCTGTAACGACCCGGCCCCACCGCCGCGGCCCCTGCGCCCGGTGAGACCAGTGCACGCCGATACGATGCGGGCGATGCCTTCCACCCCTGCTGCCGGGGCCGAGGAACTGCTCCCACTGCGGCCTTCGATGACGGGTCCGGCGGTACGAGATCTCCAACGGCGCCTACGCGAGCTCGATCCGGGCGCGCCGACCGACGAGACCGGTTCGTTCGGGACGGCCACCGAGGCGGCCGTCCGACAGCTCCAGGACGAGCGGGGACTCGACGTCACCGGCGTGGTGGACATCGCCACCTGGCGCACGCTGGTCGAGAACGGGTATCGACTGGGCGACCGGCCCCTCTATCACCATCGTCCCCTGCTCCGGGGCGACGACGTCGCCGACCTCCAGGTGCGTCTGGGCTCGCTCGGCTTCGACGCCGGATGGGTCGACGGGATCTTCGGGCCCGATACCGAACGCGCGCTGAAGGACTTCCAACGCAATGCCGGCGTGCCCACCGACGGCATCGCCGGGGCCAGCACCATCGCCGAGCTCGATCGACTGGGCTCCAAGAGCGCCCGCAGCGAGCCGGTGGTTCGGGTGCGCGAGCGCGAGCACCTCCGGCGCCGAGCCGGTGCGGGACTCATCGGCCAACGGATCATCGTCGGTGAGAGCGGCACGATGGGGGCGCTGGCCGACGCCACCGGCCGGCGGCTACGCCACGCCGGAGCGCAGGTCCTGACCCTGCATGATCCGGACCTGAGCGACCAGGCCCGCGTGGCCAATCGCTTCGAGGGCGATGTCTATGTGGGGCTGACCAGCCGCCGGGCGCCCCAGTGCCGGGTGCACTACTTCTGCACCGATCGCTTCGAGTCCTGGGGCGGCAAGAAGCTGGCCCACGACCTGGCCGGGCTGCTCCATGCCCTGCTGCCCCAGGCGGAGGTGCTGGTGAAGGGAGACCCGACTCCGGTCCTGCGGGAGACCCGCATGCCTGCCATCTGGTGCGAGCTGGGGCCGGTGGAGGAGGTGGTGCGTCTCCATCACGACCTGGCGCTGGTCATCACCGACGCTCTCACGGGCTGGGGAGACGGCCTCGATACTGATAGCGACGTCAGTATCAGTTAAGGGCCTCATCGACAGACCGGGTGGCGGTTCGCGCCCAGCGCGGTGGGTCGGCGCGAGCCATGCCACGGACGGTGATACACACCCTTACCCACAGCTTGTGGATAGTACCTCGATCAGCACTCGAGGGTTCTGCGGAGGCCTCGATCGGCCCCTCGATCCCTACCGCTTGAGCAGCCGGTAGATGCGTTCGAGGTCGTCCAGGTCGGCGAAATCGATGATGATCCGCCCGGTCTTGGCTCCCATCGTCAACGACACCCGCGTGGAGAGCTGCTCCTCGAGCAGGGCTTCCAGTTCCACCAGCGCCGGATCCTTCAACCCGGTCGGCGCTGGACCGGGCACCGGCGAGGCCGCCTCGACGGTCGGCGCCGGTGCATCGGGATCCTCGCCCCGCACCAGCTGCTCGGTGCGACGGACCGACAGCTCCCGCTCGACCACCTGACGAGCCATCGCGGTCAGGGTCGCAGGATCCTCGATACCGAGTAGCGCCCGAGCATGGCCGGCACCGAGCGTGCGCTCGAGCACCATCCGCTGCACGGCCGTCGGCAGCGTGAGCAGCCGCAGGGTGTTGGTGACCGTCGAGCGGCTCTTGCCCACTCGCTCGGCGACACGTTCCTGGGTGAGATCGAACTCGTCGATCAGCTGCCGGTAGGCCGCCGCTTCCTCGAGGGCGTTGAGGTCCTGTCGGTGCAGGTTCTCGATCACGGCCTCTTCGAGAGATCCTCGGTCCTCGACCGATCGGACCAGAGCCGGAATGGTGCGCAGCCCGGCTCGCCGGGCAGCACGCCAGCGACGCTCCCCGGCGATCAGCTCGAAGTCATCGCCCGCGGCGCGCACCAGGATGGGCTGGAGGACACCGACCTCTCGGATCGATGCGGCCAGGGCGTCCAGGCCCGCCTCCTCGAACTGCGTGCGGGGCTGGTACCGGTTGGGGTGCACCGCATCGACGTCGACCTCCACCAGGCCCACCGCCTCTTCCGGGCCGTCCGGCGCCGCCTGATCCTCGGGGATCAGCGCTCCCAGACCACGACCCAGACCGCTAGCGCGTTGATTCACCGGCCACCTCCCGAGCGAGCTCTCGATAGGCCAATGCCCCTCGCGAGGACGAGTCGAACGTGGTGATCGGCTGCCCGTAGGAGGGCGCCTCCGACAACCGAACCGAACGGGGAATCACTTGACGGCACACGGCGGCGCCGAAGTGGTCCCGCACCTCTTTGGCCACCTGGGCGGCCAGTTTGGTGCGGGCATCGTACATCACCAGGACGATCGTCTTCAGCTCGAGGTCCGGGTTGAGGTTCTTCTTCACCAGGTCGACGTTGCGCAGCAGTTGGCCCAACCCCTCGAGCGCGTAGTACTCGCACTGAATGGGAACGAGCAGCTCGGTGGCAGCTGTCAGACCGTTGATCGTGAGCAGTCCCAGCGACGGTGGGCAATCGATCAGGACGTAGTCGTAGTCGGCCTGCACCTCGTTGATGGCACTCTGCAACCGACGCTCGCGATTGAAGGCCGGGACGAGCTCGATCTCGGCGCCGGCCAGATCCAGGCTGGAGGGAGCCACGAACAGGTTCTTCACCGCGGTCGGCTCGATACAGTCCTCGAGGGACACCTCGTTCAAGATGACGTCGTACATGGCCACATCGAGGTTGCGGGGATTGAGACCCAGCCCGGTACTGGCATTGGCCTGAGGATCCAGATCGATGACGAGGACCCGATAACCGAGCTCGGCCAGAGCCGCCCCCAGATTCACCGTGGTGGTTGTCTTGCCCACCCCACCCTTTTGATTGGCCACGGCCATGATCCGGGGTCCGGCCGGTTCGGGGGGCGGTACGGGGGCGGGCGGTGCCGGCGTTTCGATCCGTCGAGGGATGACGCCGGGAGGAGCAGCCGGCACCGAAGAAGGGTCCTCGGGCCGGGGCCGCGGGTCAGCAGAGGGTGGGTGGTCCGGCCAGGACATGATCGAATCGCCTCACGGAGTCGAGCGGGCTGCGCTCAGTCTGGCACAGCGCGATCGGAATCGGGTGTTTTGGCCGAATGTTTCACGTGGAACATCCCCCGACTCGTGGGCTGGGGCGGCTCGGCCCGGGGTCGACGACGCCGGGTGCCGGGGTCACCGCCGACGCCGACCTCCCACGCCCCGCCCGAATGTTTCACGTGGAACATTGGGCCATCAGGGTCGAGCACGGACCCACTCCCACAGCGGCCGCTTGGCCGGCACCCCCACCCGGCGGGGGAACCGCTCTGGACACGGTGCCAGCTGCACCAGCTCCTGGTAGTGGCTCCCGCCGTGGGCCCAGCGACGCCCGAGCCCGAGCCCGAGCTCACCCAACCCCGCCCGGGGCCATCGACTGGCATCGGGCGTCGGCGGCTCGCTCACCACCATGCTGGCGCCCGTCACCAGCAGGGGAGCGCCACACTCGGCTACAACCGCCGGCGGACCGAAGCCGCGGGCCACCACCATCGGTACCTGGGCCCGCCACTGGAGATCTCGGCCGAGCTCCTCCCCCCGCGCCCGCACCACGGCGACACGATTCGACAGCCCCAGCGACCGCACCGCCTCCGTCAGCCAGTCGGTCGAGCGCTCGCGACTGTCGACAAGACAAACCGACAGCGTCGGATACTCCACCGCCAACACCAGCCCGGGCACGCCGCCGCCCGAGCCGAGATCCAAGGCCAGCGGCGGCAGGTCCTCCCAGCCGGCGGCGAACCCGAGAGCGTGGCGCCGATGTTCGGCCACCGAAGCCGGCCCGAGAAACCCCTGCCGCTGGGCGGCGGCCAGCACATCATCGAGCTCATCCACGGCGGATGCCCGCCCGAAGATCAATCAGCCGGGACGATGACGACCCGACGGTCTGGCTCCGAACCCTCGGAAATGGTGTCGACCCCGTCCAGATCGGTCACCGTGTCATGCACGATCTTGCGATCGGCGGCCGACATCGGCTCGAGGGCCTGCTCGGCCCCGGTCTCGCGCACCCGATCGGCCACCTCGGTGGCGAAGGCACTCAACGCCGTGCGTCGACGCTCGCGGTAGCCGTCCACGTCGATGCGAACCCGACCCTCGGCATCGCCGCCGGACTTGCGCTGCACAACCGTGCGGGCCAACTCCTGCACGGCTCGCAGGGTGTTGCCCCGCGGACCGACCAGCAGTCCCAGGCTGGGACCGGCGATGTTCACCTCCAGGGTCGACTCGTCCACCTCGGCGCCTTCGATACGGCCCTCCAGTTCGAAGGCCCGCAACATGCCCCCCAGGAACTCCGACATCACTTCACCCTGGCGCTGCAAGGACATACTCTCGGTCACGGATTCCCCCTTGTGGTCCGCATCGGCCGACGACGACGCTCGCGGCCGGGCTGGTTCGCTCTTGGGACGCGGCTTGGCCTTGGTCTCGGCGGGTCGACCACTGTCGCTCTTGGCGCTGTCGCGGCGCGACTTGCCCGCGCCTGCGCCCTGGCTCTTGGACTTGGTGCCACCGCCGCTGCTGCGGCCGCCCTCACCGGTGCGACGGCGACCCCGACCCCGATCGGAGCGCTCCTGTTTGGGCGGCGGCTTGGTCGGCCGGACCCGAGCCCGGATCCGAGCCTGGTCCTTGACCCGACCGAAGATGTTCTTGCGCTCTTCGTTGATGATCTCGAACTCGGCCTCGTCGGCCGCGATGCCGAGCAGATCGACCGCAGCTGCCTTGGCCTCGGTGATCGAGTCACCCGTTGTTTCAACCCATTCCATTATTTCCTCTTCTTCTTCCTGTTCTTGGAGGACCGCGGTTGGGTCCCCCCTGTCCGACTCGAAGGAGCCGGGTTGTCCCTTGGTACGGCCCGGCCGGCGCCGGCGCCCCGCCGGGACCGACCGGTATCCGAACCGGAGTTGTTGTCCGATCGATCGCTCGCCGGCTTGGTCTTCTGCGGCTTCTTCGGGGTCGCCTTGGCCGGGGTCGCCTTGGCCGGGGCCGACTTGCTCGTCCCACCACCGCTGGTCCCAGAGCCGCCCTTGTTCTTCGGCTTCTTGGCCGGTGGCTCATCGTCGACGACGCGCGCCTCGACCACGGTGTCGCCGTCGGCGGCGTACAGCGCCCGGGTGATGTAGGACTGCTGACCGATGCGGTAGAGGTTCGAGGTGATGAAGTACAACAGCAGCGCCGATTGCAGCGAGAAGGCGATCACCGGCAAGAAGAACGGCATCACCTTCATCAGCGCCGCTTGCTGGGGATTGGCCATCGCGTTGGGGTTGCGGCCCTGGATCTGGCGCTGCTGGTAGAGCGACGTCACCAGGACCACCAGCAACAGCACCAGGTAGGGTAACCCGCTGATGATCGAGTCCTTCAGTGCGTCGAGGGGACTCTGGGACAGATCGAAGACGTTGAAGAAGAACGGGATGTCGGTCTCGTTGTGCAGGTCCTTGGCCAGGTCCGACGTGTCGCTGAGGTACTGCGGGTTGAAGGCTCGGACGATGCCGAGGTCCTGGATCGAGGGCACCTGGTTGGTCGAACCCGATCCGACCCAGCTCGACGAGCCCACCGGGATGCCCAGGGAGACCTCTCGACGGGTCAGGCCCTGCAGTACCCGATACAGCACCAGGAAGACCGGCAACTGGAAGAACAGGGGCAGGCACCCACCCACCGGGTTGACGTTGTTCTCCTGATAGAACGCCATCATCTCGGCGTTCATTTTTTCCCGGTCGCCCTTGTGCTTCTGTTGTATCTTGCGCAATTCTGGCTGTAGCCGTTGCATCTTGATCATGGACTTGGTGCCGCTGAGGGTGAGCGGCGTCATCACGATCATGACCACGAGGGTCAACAAGATGATGGCGAAACCCAAGTTGTTGACGACCGAGTAGATCCACGCGAGAACGCCTGCTATCAGGTCGAACACGGCGCCTCCTCCTGTTCGAAACCGGGCTGGGGCACGGGGTCGTACCCATGCGCACCCCACGGGTGACAGCGGCAGATCCGGCGGGCCCCGAGCCAGCTTCCCTTCATCGCGCCATGGGTTTCCACGGCTTCCAAGGCATAACTGGAGCATGTCGGTATGTATCGACACGGTGAGGGTCGGTGGGAGAACAGCGCCTGGTACCCCTTGATGAGACGCACGATCACTGCGGCGATCACTGGCACTCACCCACCGTCGTGCGCACGTCGGCAATCACGTCGTGCACGCGTTTCGCCAGGTCAGCATAGGTGATTCGGGCCAGTTGGGAATCGGCGATGAACAGGTAGTCGCCCTCCGGGAGCGCCATGAGCGGGTCACGAGCCGCCGCGTCGAGCAGGGCGCGCAGGCGACGTCGGAGCCGATTGCGGGTGACGGCGTTGCCCACCCGTCGGCTGATGGAGAAGGCGACCCGCACATCGACGGATCGGTCGAGCGGGCCGGATGCAATGACATCATCGTCAGATCGGGGGAGGGCACGGACGCGCAGGCCATCGGCACGGTGGTGGCTGGCGCGAGAGGAGAGGGCACGAAACGTTGCTCGATCGGTGACCGACGAGATCAAGCGCTCAGCCGGGCCCGGCCCTTCGCCCGGCGGGAGCGGACGATCGCTCGGCCCCCGCGCGTGCGCATGCGGTGACGAAAGCCGTGCTTGCGGGCACGCTTACGGACGTTGGGCTGATAGGTACGCTTCATCGTGAACTCCTTCGCGGCCGAACCGGTGACTGGCCTGGAACCGATGCCGAAGCCGGGCATCGAGCTACACCCGGCAGCGCGACACGGCTGCCCGGGCAACCGTCATACGCTAGTGGGACCTAGACCGATTGACTACCGGTTGCCTGCCATGCCCGATCACCGACCCCGACCGACCCCGACCTTCACGTCCATCCCCACGCCGATGGCCGGCCACCCACTTTCCGTAAATCTCATGGTTGTCATTCACCCGTGCTGAACTGGACCGATGAAGCTTCTCTCGTTCCGGTTTGCACACCCCGAACCTGGTGCTACGGTCCGGCGCCCGCCGGTCATCACTTCCCCACGACCTGGCCTATCCCTTGAAATTTCACTCGAAAGCCCCGACGAACACGCCAGATCACCGGTGTCGACCAACGGGCCCGGCCGTCATCCCCACATTGTGGAGCGGTCTGTGGATAAGGCGCTGAGTGGAGGCGCAAGTTGGACGACGTCGATGATCTGTGGACGACCTGCGCCAGTGCCATACGCGCCCAGGTTTCGGAGGTGGTCTGGCAGACCACCTTCCTCGACCTCGAAGCGCGTGCCATCGACCAGGACCGCCTGTTGCTGGCGGTTCCCTCCAAGTTGGTCAAGGACCGCATAGAGGCCCGCTACCTCCCGATTCTCAACGCCGCAGTGGCCGAGGCCACCACGCAGGACCTCGAGGTCACCATCGATGTCGAGACGCCCGCCGTCGTCGACCACGAGCAATTGGTGTTCACCGACGACGACCTGGCCGCCGTCGTCGACCTGCGCAACCGAACCGTCGCCGCCCGCCGAACCGTCGGTGACAGCACCATCCCCATCCAGAGCCAGACGCTCAACGACAAGTTGACGTTCGAGAACTTCGTGGCCGGCACGTCCAACCGCTTCGCCCACGCCGCCGCCATGGCCGTGGCCGAGACGCCGGCCCGTTCGTACAACCCGTTGTTCATCTACGGCGACGCGGGGCTGGGCAAGACCCATCTGCTCCAGGGCATCGCGCACTACGTCAACTCGCACTACACGGCCTACACCGTGCGCTACGTGTCGTGTGAGACCTTCCTCAACCAGTTCGTCGAGGCCATTCGTACCAACCGCCAGATGGAGTTCAAGCGCCACTACCGAGAGGTGGACGTCCTCCTGGTGGACGACATCCAGTTCCTCGAGGGCAAGGAAGGGCTCCAGGAGGAGTTCTTCCACAACTTCAACCACCTCCATCAGGCCAACAAGCAGATCGTGCTGTCCTCGGACCGCTCACCCGACGCCATCCCCACCCTCGAGGATCGGCTCAAGAGTCGCTTCAAGATGGGTCTCACCACCGACATCCAGCCACCTGACCTCGAGACCCGTCTCGCCATCCTGCGCAAGCACAGCGAGAGCGAGGCCCTTCCGGTGCCGGCCGAAGTGCTCGACTTCATCGCCACCAACGTCACGGACAACATCCGAGAGCTCGAGGGGGCGCTCACCCGGGTCACGGCCTACGCCAGCCTGACCCAGGAACCGTTGTCGGTGGCGCTCGCCGAGCACGTGTTGGCCGACATCATCGCCAACACCGGCCCACGCCAGATCACCGCGGCGTTGATCCTCGACGAGACCTCCGAGATGTTCGGCTTCCCGGTGGAGGAGATCATCGGAGCCAGCCGGCGGCGGCCCCTCGTCACGGCTCGCCAGGTCGGCATGTACGTCTGCCGCCAGCTCACCGACATGAGCTACCCGGCCATCGCGCGCGAGTTCGGCAATCGTGACCACACCACGGTGATCCACGCCGTCGACAAGATCGACAACCTGATGCGCGAGCGCCGCCAGATCTATGACCAGGTCACGGCGCTCATCCAACGCATCAAGTCGTCGTGACCTCGCCACCCGGTCGCAACCAGTCGGCCAGGTGCCGGTGTCACCGCGCCGCAACCACGCGGTCCGGGCACCGCCGGCGGGCTGATCGGCATGGGGACGACCATGTGCACACACCGGGGATGAACCACGTCCTGTCGGTGGACAACGCTACGGTCATCCACCGACAGGGTGCGCTCGTGCGCACCGCCTGTGCACACCCGCGCCCCATCGGGGGACAACCGAACCCGGTCCCAACAGGGGAAATGCCGGTCCGTCCACAATCCACAAGCCCTACTACCAACTACTGGTTCTTCTACATCCTGGTTGAGAAAGAAGACACAAGCCGATGAAGTTCCGTTGTGAACGTGAAGCGCTCGAACGAGCACTGGGCCTCGCGAGCAGAGCGGTGAGCACCCGTGGTGGTTCGCTTCCCGTGCTCTCGGGGGTGCATCTGGCCCTGGTCGGCAACGAGCTGCGCATCACCGGAAGTGACCTCGATCTGACCATCTCGGTTGGTGTGGAAGTCGCCGGCGACACCGATGGGATCACGGTGTTGCCCGCCAAGTTGGCCTCCGACATCGTTCGGGCCGTGGCCGACGGCAAGGTCGAGTTCGCCGTCGAGGGTGAGGAAGCCCACATCTCCGCCGGTCGTTCCGAGTTCTCCCTGCGGGTGATCCCGGCCGACGAGTTCCCACAGCTGCCCGAACCGGCCGCGAACGCGGTGCAGCTCGACGCCGCGGTGTTCCGTGACGCGTTGCGCCAGGTGATTCCGGCGGCCTCGGCCGATGATTCCCGACCGATCCTCACCGGCGTGCTGATGGCGGCCGAGAGCGACGGCCTGCGGCTGGTTGCGACCGATTCGTATCGTCTGGCCGTTCGCGATCTCCCCGGTACGAGTGTGCTCACCGGTGACGAATCGGTACTGGTGCCGTCACGATCGCTCAACGAGCTGGCTCGTGTGCTCGATGCCGGTGCCGAGCTCACCCTCCGCCTGGGGGAACACGACGCCACCTTCGAGATGGCCGGTGCGCGGGTCACCACCCGTTTGATCGAGGGCGAGTTCCCCAACTACCGCGGCCTCATCCCGGCCAGTCAGCCCAATCGGCTCACCGTGAATCGCGAGCTGCTGCTCGATGCGGTCCGCCGTGTTCGTCTCCTGGCTCAGGAGGCCACGCCCGTCCGGCTGATCATGAAACCGGACATCCTGGAGCTGGTGGCCGTCACCCAGGATGTCGGCCAGGCCCATGAGGCGGTTGACGCCAGCTACGACGGTGCCGAGCTCACGGTGGCCTTCAACCCCGACTACCTCCTGCAGGGCATCGATGTCACCGGCGGTGACGAGGTCACGCTGGAGACGGTCGACGAGCTGAAGCCGGCACTGCTGCGTATGGTCGGCAGCGACGAATTCCTGTACCTCCTCATGCCGGTACGGGTGTCCTGAGCTCTGCGCCGCGCTGATGGCGCGCCTTCGACGGCTGTGGTTGACCGACTTCCGCGGCTACCGCGAGCTGGACGTCACCTTCTCCGAAGGCGTGACGGCGATCCTCGGGGACAACGGGCAGGGAAAGACGAACCTGGTTGAGGCCATTGCCTGGTTGGCCACCCTCAGTTCGTTCCGGGGTGCTCCCACCGAGGCCCTCATCCGCCGCGGTGCCGACCGGGCGATCGTGCGGGCCGAGATCGACAGTGATGGTCGCGAGGTGTTGATCGAAGCCGAGATCCCCCGCACCGGACGTACCAGAGTGCAGGTCAACCGCCAGCGCTTGACCCGTGGTCGCGAGCTGATGGGGGTGGTGCGGGCCACCGTGTTCGCTCCCGATGATCTCCGTCTCATCAAAGAGGGGCCGGGCGAACGCCGACGGTTCCTCGACGAGCTCTTGGCGGCCCGCCATCCCAAGTTCGACGAGCAGCGCGCCGCGGTCGACAAGGTTCTCCGCCAACGCAACACCTTGCTGAAGCAGGCGGGCGGGCGTTTGACCGAAGAGGTTGCCATCACCCTCGATGTGTGGGACACCAAGCTGGTGACTTCGGGAACGGCCCTGGCCGATCGACGGGTCGAGACGCTGTCGTTGCTCGAGCCCCATCTGGCCACGGCCTATGACCAATTGGCCGGGCAGCCGGCCCAGGTGAGCATGCACTACGACGCCCCGTGGCGCGGCGGTGGGCTGGCCGAGGCATTGGCGACATCGCGCCGCGACGATCTGCGGCGCGGGGTCACCACGGTTGGTCCCCATCGCGATGACGTGGTGCTCGCCATCGGTGGGCTGGCCGCTCGGACGCATGCCAGTCAGGGCGAGCAGCGATCCCTGGCCCTGGCCCTTCGGCTGGCCGCTCAGCGACTGGCGACCGAGGAGACGGGTCAGGCGCCGATCCTCATCCTCGACGACGTGTTCTCCGAGCTCGATCCGGACCGTAGCGACGCCCTCCTGGCCCAGCTGCCCGACAGCCAGGCCCTGCTGACCTCCGCCGCGGGCCTCCCTCCCCGGGCCCGGCCTGATTGCACCTGGTCGATCGTCGATCATCACCTCACCGAGGTGCCCGATGACTGAGCCGGTGCCCTTGCGAGCAGGCGTCGAACGACTGCTGCGTCATCTCGATGCCCCGCAGGCGGACACGGTGGCCCGTGTGTTCGAGTACTGGGCCCAGGTGGTGGGGCCGGGCATCGCCGAGCACAGTCGACCGGTCTCCATCGACGATGGCTGTCTCGTGGTGGCCGTCGACGATCCGGCTTGGGCCAGCCATCTCCGCTGGTCCCAGGACGAGGTGATCAGCCGCATGGCCGAACAGTTGGAGACCCACGAGATCGAGTCCATCCGCTTCGTGGTCCGCCCGGCGCAGCCCCGGCCCGAGGCCCCGCCCGTCAGACCTTGACATGGCTGTCAGACCGACGATCGCGAACGCCGCCGGGATACCTCGGAACCGGCGTCTCCACTGGTAAACTCACATCATCGTGATTTGCCGGCCGCACCCTTGTTTTTGCAGGGGAATCGGTGGCCTCCACCGCAGTGCACCGATCGCCTTGGCCGCGATCGGGGAAGGGTCCGATCTTGGCTGAGGGAGCCACCACCGATTCGTCCGAAGACCGCCCCGACGAGCCCACCGCAGGCCCGGCGGACGGGTTCGGCCCGTCGTCCTCGGTCGTGGCTGACGACGCGTCGTACAGCGCGGCCGACATCACCGTGCTCGAAGGGCTCGAAGCCGTCCGCAAGCGGCCGGGCATGTACATCGGGTCCACCGGGCCCAGCGGGCTGCATCACCTCGTCTACGAGGTGGTCGACAACTCCGTCGATGAGGCCATGGCCGGCCACTGCACCCGGATCGATGTCAGCCTGTTGCCCGACGGTGGCTGCCAGGTCGTCGACAATGGCCGGGGCATCCCGGTCGACCCGCACCCCAAGTACGACGACCTGACCGCGGCGGAGGTGGTGCTCACGGTGCTCCATGCCGGCGGCAAGTTCGGTGGCGACGGCTACAAGGTGTCGGGCGGGCTGCACGGGGTGGGCGTCTCGGTGGTGAACGCCCTGTCCGATCGGGTGGAGGTCGAGATCGACCGAGCCGGCACCCGCTACTACATGGATTTCATTCAGGGGGGCACGGCCAAGACCCCCCTCGAACCCCGCGGCAACGCCCCCGAAGGTCGGACCGGGACCACGGTGCGGTTCTGGCCGGATCCGTCGATCTTCGAGGAGATCACCTTCCGGGCCCAGACCCTGCTGGAGCGCTTCCAGATGATGGCGTTCCTCAACCGCAGCCTGGAGATCCGGTTCCGTGACCGCCGCATGTCCGACGACGGCGACTGGACCAGCTACCGGTACGACGGCGGCATCATCGACTTCGTCAGCCACATCAACCAGTCCAAGGAGGCCCTGTTCGAGACGGTGGGCTACTTCGAGTCCAGCGAACAGGACCAGGAGGTCGAGGTCGCCTTCCAGTGGAACACCGGTTTCAACAGCGATGGTGTGCACAGCTTCGCCAACGGCATCACCACCATCGAAGGTGGGATGCACGAGGAGGGGTTCCGCAAGGCGCTCACCAACGTCATCAACCGGTACGCCTTCGATCGCGGCCACCTCAAGGCCGACAAGGACGAACGGCTTCAGGGCGAGGACATCCGCGAGGGCCTGACCGCCATCATCAGCGTGCGTCTGGCCGACCCGCAGTTCGAGGGGCAGACCAAAGGCAAGCTGGGCAACGTGTCCATCCGTTCGCTGGTGGAGCGAGCCACGAACGAGAAGCTGGCCGAGTGGCTCGAGGAGCACCCCAACGAAGCGAAGGCCCTCATCGCCAAGGCGGTGGCCGCGTCACGAGCCCGGCTGGCCGCCCGCCAGGCTCGCGACCAGGCCCGTCGCAAATCGGCCCTCGACGGCGCGGGCATGCCCGACAAGCTCAAGGACTGCTCGTCACGCAATCCCGACGAGTGTGAGCTGTTCATCGTCGAGGGGGATTCGGCCGGTGGCTCGGCCGTGCAGGCCCGCGATCCGCGCACCATGGCCATCCTGCCCATCCGCGGCAAGATCCTGAACGTCGAGCGGGCCCGCATCGACCGCATGCTCAAGAACACCGAGATCCAGACCCTCGTGTCGGCCATCGGCGCCGGCCTGGGCGACGAGTTCGAGGTCGACAAGATCCGCTACGACAAGGTGATCCTGCTGTGCGATGCCGATGTCGACGGCAGTCACATCCGCACCCTGCTGCTCACCTTCTTCTTCCGTCAGATGAAGGAACTGGTCGAACACGGGCATGTGTACATCGCCCAACCGCCGCTGTACTCCACGCTGGTCGGCAAGGAGAAGGTCTACCTCAAGGACGATCAGGTCAAAGAGGCCTTCCTGGCCGAGAACCCCGACCACAGCAACGACTTCCAGCGGCTCAAGGGTCTGGGTGAGATGGACTTCGACGAGCTGGCCGAAACCACCATGGACCGCGACAAGCGCACCTTGTTGCAGGTCTCGGTGGAAACCGCCGCCATCGCCGACGAGGTCTTCTCGATCCTCATGGGCGAGGACGTCGAGAGCCGCAAACACTTCATCCAGACGAACGCCAAGGATGTCCGCTTCCTCGACATCTGATCGCGCGATCAGCCAGTACCGAAAGGCCCCATGAGCGACACCGTGCCGCCCGACGACAACGGCGATGAAGGCACCGGAACCGACTTCGGTTCCATCGAGCCCATCGAGATCCAGGAGGAGATGGAACGCTCCTTCCTCGACTACGCGATGTCCGTCATCGTGTCGCGGGCCCTGCCCGACGCCCGCGACGGGCTCAAGCCCGTCCACCGCCGGATCCTCTGGGGGATGTACGACCTGCGGGCCCTGCCCACCCGACCCACCATCAAGTGCGCTCGGGTCACCGGTGAGGTGATGGGCAAGTACCACCCCCACGGCAACCTGGCCATCTACGCCGCCATGGTCCGCATGGGTCAGCCGTTCAGCCTGCGCCATCCGTTGATCCACCCGAAGGGCAACTTCGGGTACAGCCCCGACGACAGCCCGGCCGCCGAGCGCTACACGGAGTGCCGGCTGAGTGCCATCGCCATGCAGATGCTGGCCGACATCGACGAGGACACCGTCGATTTCGCCGACAACTACTCGGGCGAGTTCCAGGAACCGATGGTGCTGCCAGCCCGCTTCCCGAACCTCCTCGTCAACGGCAGCCAGGGCATCGCCGTGGGCATGGCCACCAACATCGCGCCCCACAACCTGGGCGAGGCCATCGACGCCGTCAACCATCTCCTCGACAACCCCGACGCCACCCCCGACGACCTCATGATGTTCGTCAAGGGGCCCGACTTCCCGACCGGCGCCACCATCATGGGTCGAGCCGGCATGCTCGACGCCTACCGAACCGGTCGTGGTTCGATCAAGATGCGGGCCCGGGCCGAGATCGACGAAGACGGCACGACCCCCCGGATCCGCATCACCGAGCTGCCGTACCAGGTCAGTCCCAACCAGGTGTTGGTCAAGATCAAGGAGCTGGTCGACAACCGCGAGATCGAAGGCATCTCCGGAGCCGACGACTTCTCGGCCAAGGGGAAGACCCACCTCGAGATCCGTCTCAAGCGCGACGCGCCGGCACTGGTGATCCTCAACAACCTCTTCAAGCGGACGCCGCTCCAGACCACGTTCTCGGTCAACACCGTCGCGCTGGTCGACGGCGTGCCCCGCACGCTCAACCTGCGGGACATGTTGGTGGCCTACGTCGATCACCAGCGCGAGGTGATCCGGCGGCGCTCCGAGTACCGCCTGGCCAAGGCCGAGAAGCGGTTGCACATCGTCGAGGGCCTCCTGCGGGCCCTCGACATGATCGACGCCATCATCACCCTCATTCGGGGCAGTGACGACAGACCGGCGGCGCGTGACGGGCTCATGGCCGATCCCTTCTCGTTCTCCGAGGACCAGGCCAACCACATCCTCGACATGACCCTCGGTCGCCTCACCCGGCTGGGCCGCTCCGAGCTCGAGGCCGAGCAGCAGGATCTCCTCGAGACGATCGCCGGGCTCCAGGCCATCCTGGGTGACGAAACCAAGCTGCGGGCGGTGATCAAGGACGAGCTGGCCGCGGTCCGCGACGAGTTCGCCACCCCGCGCAAGACCGAGATCACGTTCGATCCCGGCGACCTCGACATCGAAGACCTCATCGATGACGAGGACCTGGTGTTCACCATGAGCCGCGACGGCTACGTGAAGACGGTGTCCTCGGACGAGTTCCGAACCCAGTCGCGTGGAGGCCGAGGCGTGGCCGGAGCGAACCTCAAGGACGAGGACGTGGTCGTGGACATGATCCACACCTCGGCTCACGCCTATCTGCTGTTCTTCAGCAACCGAGGCCGCGTCTACCGGCTGAAGGCCCACCAGGTGCCCATGACCAGTCGCACCGCACGCGGCACCCACATCGCCAACCTGTTGCCCCTCCAGGACGAGGAGCACGTCGAGGCCATCATCGATACGCGCGACTACGAGACCAACCGGTACCTGGTGTTCGCCACCCGACAGGGTCGGGTCAAGAAGACTCTGTTCACCGCATACGACTCGTCGCTGAAGGCCGGGATCATCGCCATCAAGCTGCGAGACGAAGACGAGCTGGTCGACGTCATCCCGGTCAACGAGGGCGACGACATCTTCCTGGTGTCGCGAAAGGGCCAGACCATCCGGTTCCACGAGGATGCCGTGCGGGCCATGGGTCGCACCGCGGCCGGCGTCAAGGGCATGCGGTTCCGGGAGACCGACGAGCTGGTTGCCTGCGATGTTGCCCGGGCCGACGCCTCGTTCCTCACCGTCACGTCCGAGGGCTACGGCAAGTGCACCGAGCTGGATCAGTACCCGGTGAAGGGGCGAGGCGGTCTCGGTGTCCGAGGGATCAAGATCATCGAAGGCCGCGGCGAGGTCGTGGCGGCGTTCATGGTCGGCGCCGAGGACGAGATCTTCGTCATCGGTGACGGTGGCACCATCATCCGCATGTCGGTGGCCGACATCTCGGTCCAGGGACGGGCGGCCACGGGGGTGCGAATCATGAACCTGAGCGATGGCCACCAGGTGGCCGCCGTCGCTCCGGTCTTGTCCTCGTTGACCGACGACGACGAGGACGACGAGTCCGAGGCGGTCGATGCCGAGGAGGGTGGCCGGGTCGGCGTCGAGCCACACGCCGATGCCCAGCCCGACGAGGGCGACGACGACCTGACTCACTGATCCGCTTCCCCTCCTGTCGATGAACACGAAGGAGAGATGGCATGGAGCGAGCGCGCCCGACCGACCGTTCGGGGTCCACCCGTGCCGCGGCCATGGTGGTGACGGTGCTGGCGTTGGCGGTGCTGGCGGTGGCCGCGACCGTGATCGTCAGCACCACCACGGCGGCCGGCGATCGGGCACGAGCCCAGACCGCAGCCGATGCCGCGGCCCTGGCCGGCGTCACCGGTGATCGGGCTGCGGCGGCCGACCTGGCCGCGCGCAACGGGGCACAGCTGCGTCGATTCGAACGCCGGGCCGAGCGCGTGTCCGTGGTGGTCGAGCTCGGTGCCGCAGTGGCCGAGGCCGAGGCCGAGGTCGCATGGCGGTGGGTCGATGCCGGGTGACGCGTGTCGGTGAGTCATTTGACCGTAGACTCGACCCCCGTGGCGAGCGACTCCGATCTGGGCAGTGAAGCTGCGGGACCGCAGGACAACTTCGGCCATCAGCTGGAGGACTTCTTCCGCGCCACGCCCGAACCCGAGGCATCGTCGCAGGGCGGGGCCACCGAGCCGATCATCCAGCTGGCCGGGCCCGATGAGGTTCCCCGGCCGACTTGGCGCGATCGGCGGGTGGCCGGTCGGCTGCGGGCTCGCAAGGTCCGACGGCTGATCCGTCACATCGAGCCGTGGTCCGTGCTCAAGATCGCGCTGTTGTTCAACTTCTGTCTCTGGGTGATCTTCATGATCGCCGGTGTGCTGATGTGGAACTTCGCCGAGCAGAGCGCCACGCTGGACAACATCGAGAAGTTCATCAAAGAGCTCTTCGCGCTCGAGGAGTTCCAGTTCGACGGCAACAAGATCTTCGAGGCCTCGGCCATCGGTGGTCTGGTCATGGTGGTGGCGTTCACCGGCTTCGCGGTGCTCATGGCGGTCCTGTTCAACCTGATCTCGGATCTCACGGGTGGGCTGCGGGCCACCGTGATCGAGGAGGAGACGGCCCGTGTCTTCGTGCCCGCCGGCGAAGCGGCTGGCGCGCTGGAGGCACCGGTGGATCCGGCGCTGGGACCGGGCTCTGAAGCCGTGGTGGAGCATACGGCCATCGAGTAGCGAAGGGCGTCGCCCACCGGTACCGTGCAACGGCCTCGGGGCTATAGCTCAGTCGGTTAGAGCGCACCCCTGATAAGGGTGAGGTCGCAAGTTCGATTCTTGCTAGCCCCACGTGGTCCCGCGTGACGAGCGTCGGGACCGGGTTCCGACGGCTGCGACCGGCGTCGACCCGCGTTCGACGACCGAGAGAAGGGACGCATCCGATGATCCAGGCAATCCGCCGAGCGGCGCTGGCGTTGGGCGCGGGGGCCGCCATCGCGGCGTTCCTGCGGCTACGTGGATCGGGCGGTATCCCGCCCCAGAGCGGTGGTTGGCGCGAGCTCTCCGGTCCGGACATGGATTGACAGGGTCGGAGCCGGTGCGCCCTCGTCGATCGTCCATCGGGGCGCGCCCGCGAGGCGGTCGGTAGATGGTTCGGGTGGCCATCGTTGGGGCGGGGGCCGTGGGGGCGCGGGCCGCTCGCCAATTGCTGGCGACGGCCGCGGTGGACGAAGTGGTGGTCCGCGATACCCACCGGGCCGTGGCCGAAGCGGTCGTTCGTTCGCTCGGCCCCGGAGCCGTGGCCGCTGACAGCGCGGAGCGGGTGGCGCCCGACGCCGACGCGGTGCTGCTGGCCACTCCGTACGGACACCACCTCGATCTGGCCCGGGACGCACTCATTCGCGAGATGCCGGTGGTGTCGGTCTCCGATGATGTCGACGATGTGCGGGCCCTGTTGCGCCTCGACAGTCGGGCCCGAACCTGCGGCGTGCCCCTGGTGGTCGGAGCGGGCTTCATGCCCGGGCTCACCGGCGTGCTGGCCCGGCACGGCGCACGATCCTTCGATACCCTGCTCGAGATCCACGTGGCCAAGATGGGAACTGGAGGGCCGGCGTGCGCCCGACAACGCCATCGCGCCCTCGGGGACGCGGGTGAGGACTGGCGCGACGGTGCGTGGGTTCGCCGTCCCGGCGGGTCTGGTCGGGAGCTGTGCTGGTTCCCCAGTCCGATCGATGCCCACGACTGCTACACCGGCGCGCTGCCGGACACGCTCCTGCTGCAGAGCAGCTTTGCCGAGGTCGAGCGAATCACCAGTCGGATGGCGGCTACCCGTCGGGATCGTTTGACCATGCATGTGCCCATGCTGCGGTCCCCACATCCCGAGGGGCGCGCGGGGGCGGTTCGAGTCGAGCTCCGGGGAGTGCGGCGAGGAGTCAGCACGACGATGGTTTTGGGGGCGGTGCATCCACCTGCGGTCGCGGCCGGGACGGTGGCGGCGCTGGCCATCACCTGGCTGCTCGCCGGACGAATCCACGAACCCGGGGCGGCCGCCTTGGCGGCGATGGTCGAGCCGACGCCTTTCCTGGCCGAGCTTGGCGCCCGGGGACTGGCCACCGAGGTGTTCGAGGGACTCGACGCCGCCGGTTGACGACTGGGCGGGAGGGCCTGTCCGACCGCGATCCTGCTGGGCGATCGGCCGGCGCGAATTGAACCGACGGCTTGCTCAAGGTCGAGTCCGACCGCGTCGAAGCAATGGTGACGCGAGTGGTGAAGAAGAAATTCCTAAAGGTTCTCGTCCAGCGCGCCGAAACATCGGAACGTTGCACAAACACGTCGGTCCCAACAACCGACTCGACTTGGGTGAGGGCGATCCACCATGAGTGAACAGACCGAAGATCTTCAGACGCTGAACGCGCTGATCGAAGAGCACCTGCCGCTGGTGAAGCACATCGTGTTCCAGGTAGCGGTGCACTTCCCTCGCCACGTCGAGCGCGATGAGCTGGCCCGAGCCGGCGCGCTGGGGCTGGTGGAAGCGGCCCGCCGGTACGACGCGGATCGTGGTGTGCCCTTCGACCGTTTCGCGGCCCAGCGGATCCGTGGCGCCATCCTCGATGCGGTTCGTGCCGCCGATTGGGCACCGCGATCGGTTCGGACACTGGGTCGCAAGCTGGAGGCCACCGAGCAGCGTCTGGCCACCAAGCTCGGTCGGGTCCCCAACATCGACGAGATGGCCGAGGAGCTGGGCATGGCCCGGTCCGAGATCGATCGGCTCCAGGCCCGCATGTTCAAGTCGGTCGTGCTGGCCCTCGAACACGAGGTCAACGACGATCAGGACGAAGACCTCACCCTGGTCGATGTCCTGATCGACCACAGCTGCCCCGAGCCCTCCGATGAGCTCGAGACCCGCGAGCTGCACGCCTTCCTCCGAGACGGTATTTCGCTGTTGCCCGAGCGTCAGCGAGTCGTGGTGGTCGGCTACTTCCTGGAGGGCCGGACCAGCAAGGACCTGGCCGACTTCCTCGGGGTCACCGAGTCCCGCATCTCCCAGCTGCGATCCGAAGCGTTGCTCATGCTGAAGGAAGGCATCGAAGCCCAGTACGACTCGGCCCCGCTGACCCATCCCGAGGACGCCAATGGGCGCGTGGCTCGTCGGAAGGCGACCTACGCCCGAGACGTGCGTTCCAACAGCGGATGGAAGAGCCGCATCGACCGGGTGAATCTGATCGAGAGCGACGCCCGCGGCGTGCCGACCGGCGTACCCCTCAGCTGATCACTCACTGCAGCTGACACGTCGAGCGTCGATGAGCCGGCGGTGTCAGCTGCGGAGGTCGGCGCAGTCGGCCAACAGCTCCAGCAGCTCGTCGTGGATGGGGCCGGCGGTGGCCAGGCCACTACCGCCGTCGGGTCCGTCGTGCCCGACGACGTCGGTGAAGACCCCGCCCGCTTCGGAGATGATGACGGAGGGGGCGACCAGGTCCCAGTAGTTGGCGATGGGGTCGACCATGGCGTCGGCCCGTCCGGTGGCCACGAGGGCGTATCCGTAGGCGTCGGCCCAGGTGCGCAGGTGGACGCCGGCATCGAGGACGCGGTCGATGGCCCCGGTCTTCCAGACCCGCAGACCGCTGGTCATCAGCCAGGCGCCCGAGACCGAGCTGGTGGGGCTGACGTGGGTGGGGGCGCCGTTGTGGTGCGCGCCGAGATCCCTTCCGGCCCAGACGGTCTCCGACACCGAGGGCATCTCGATGACCCCGATGGCCGGGCCGTCCTGGTCGACGAGGGCCACGAGCGTGGCGTAGAGCGGCACTCCGTGGGTGAACGACTTGGTGCCGTCGATGGGATCGAGCACCCACGTCCGCCCCGAGGTGCCCACGCGATCAGCCTGCTCCTCGCCGACGATGGCGTCGTCCGGGAAGCGAGCCACGATCCGGTCTCGGAGGAGCTGCTCGGCGGCTCGGTCGGCCACGGTCACCGGCGACCCGTCGCTCTTGACCTCGACGGTCAGATCGGGTCGCTCGAACCAGCTGCGGGTGAGGGCGCCGGCCTCGCGGGCGATCTCGACGGCGAAGTCGAGCTCGTTCTGGTCAACCATCTCCTGATGGTGTCACGTCGCGGCTGCCGGCCGGTGACCGGGTGGCCGCGGGAAGAACGCCGAGGGCCGGGCGATGTAGTCCTCGTAGTCCGGCCGGCGCCTCTTGAGGCTGCGCTCCAGCAGGGCGACGCCGGAGATCCGCAGCAGGAAGATGGTCATCACGATGGGACCGACGATGCTCGGCCATGCGTCGTCGGCTTCCAGCGCGATGACGTACAGGCCCCACCAGACGCAGAAGTCGCCGAAGTAGTTCGGGTGGCGGGTGTACCGCCACGGTCCATCACCGCGCCGGCCGAGGCGGGATCGGCCTTGAAACGGGCCAATTGGAAGTCGCCGACGGACTCGAACCCGAACCCCACCAACCAGACGGCGGAGCCGACGGTGGCCAGCGCCCCCAGGTCGGGCTCGGGCGCGGTCGATCCGAGCTGAACCGACAGCGAGACCACCCACATGAGCACGCCCTGGAGGCCGAAGACGGTGACGAGGCTCCGCATCGGGAAGGCGGGACCCTGCCGGCGCCGCATCGATCGGTAGCGGAAGTCCTCGCCCTTGCCGGCATTGCGCCACAGCAGGTACAGGCCAGTCGCGTGCCCCAGACCGTGGTGAGTGCGGTCAGCAACACCCGACCGCTGTCGAGGCCCTCGCCCACCACGAACGAGATCCAGGCCACCAACACGAACCCGCCACCCCAAACGATGTCGACCATGCTGGCGTTCCGGAGAGGCAGGCTGACCAGCCAGGTGACCACCATGAGTGCGACGACACCCAGCGCGGCCGCACCGAGGGACGGTCGCGGTCGATGCGGCGATGAGCGGCGTCACGAGGTCATCCATGTCGTTGCGATCCGACCTCGTCCACCCACCTGTCGAGTTGGAGCCACTGCTCATCGAGCCATTCGACCTGTTGCGACGGATCTCCCGGGATGTCGATCCGTCGAATGGGGTGGACATCGACCCGCATCGGCTCATCGAAGGGGACCCGACGGTAGAGCGCGCGCAGGGTGGCTGCGTCCTCGAGCCCGACGTGGCGCACGACGTGGACGTCGGCCTCGGGTGCACCGGCCATGGCGGCCAGGGCGCCCCCTGGGTGAGGGGGCAGGACATGGCCGAGGGAACGGAGGCGTTCGGCGCGTTCCGGGTCGGCCTGGAGCAGTCGTCGGCGGGCCTTGTCGACCCGATCCGGGGTGGGGAACGTGCCTTCGGGAAACAGGATGAGTGCCCCGTCATCGGCCATGGCCTCGGCCAGGTCGGTGATGGCACGGCGCTGGCTCCGACGGCGGACGGAGCGGTCGACGAACAGGTTGGGAAGCCGGTTGCCGACGATGTCGAGACACGGGCCCCACTGGAGATCGCGCTTGAGCACGTAGTGCAGCGGCCGATCCTCGAGCAGGCCGTAGAGCATCGCCGGGAGCAGCGCGTCGGCGATGCACGCGTGTCGACACAGGACGATGATCCGCCCGGTCGGCACCATGTCGCCGGTGATCTCGAATTGCAGTCCCAGGTGTCGCCGGGCCGCTTCGGCCAGTCGCCGCACCCACCAGAGTTGGAGCTTGTGGTGCCATCGCTGAGCCGTCGGGCCATGGATGCGGGTGCCGAAGCCGGCAGCCAACCAGAGTCCAACAGTCGCCAACACGCCACCGCACTCGATCAGTAGTCCCTCGGTGGCGAAGACCAGGATGCGCCGGTGGCGGCGGCGGCCCCGGCCGGCGAGGTCGGTCAGGACCGCGGCGGCGAACGCGAACGGGAAGGTGACGATGACAAGGGCGGTGACCAAGAACAGCCCGGGCACGGAGACGGCTCGCCGAGACCGTCGAACAGGGTCCCTCTCGATGTCGTCCTGCATGGCCGGGGCCGCTCCGTTCGACGTCCGTGGATTCGATCGTGTCACAGTCATGTCGGTGACCCGCCGCTACGTGCGGCTCGTCCTCGGTTCCGGAGATCTTGTTCGTCTGGCCGCAACCGGCAGATGCAATCGCCTGGCGCTCGTGGGGGTTCCGTCGCCGCTGGCCCATGCCGATCTCGCCGCGATGCCGCCGTGTCTCGATACGTTCGCGGCGCCCGTCCCCCCACCTCGCCGCCGTCGCCGATCACGCCCTGCGGGTGTCGGGCCGCACTCCCGACGACGCCTGAGGCCGAGCGAAGGAACCGCCGAGATTCCGGGAGCCGACGCCGGTCCACGGAGCGTGGGTCGCCGAAGCGTGTTGCGTGGCGGGTCGACGTGACACCATGTCGGCCATGGATGGTGATGATCGCAGCCGCTGGAGCAAGGCCTACGAGGGGGCGGTTCTGAGAGACGTGCCCTTCGAGACGATGTCGGGTGTGCCGGTGGAGCCGGTCTACGGCGCGGGTCCCTATCCGGGGCAGTACCCCTACACCCGCGGGGTGCATCCGGCGATGTATCGCAGTCGACTGTGGACGATGCGGATGTTCGCCGGGTTCGGTACGGCCGAGGACACCAACGGCCGATTCAAGGAGTTGCTCCACCACGGCGGCACCGGGCTCTCCACCGCCTTCGACATGCCCACCCTGATGGGTCACGACTCGGACAGCGGGTGGGCCCTCGGGGAGGTCGGTCGGGCCGGCGTCGCCATCGACACCCTGGCCGACATGCGCGACCTGTTCGCCGACATCGACCTGGCGACGGTCAGTACGTCGATGACCATCAACGGGCCGGCGCCGATCCTGTTGGCCATGTACATCGCCGTCGCCGAGCAGACCGGCGTCGAGCGGTCGGCTCTGGCCGGCACCATCCAGAACGACATCCTCAAGGAGTATCAGGCGCAGAAGGAGTACATCTATCCGCCGCGCCCCTCGATGCGGTTGGTGACCGACATGATGCGCTTCACCACCGCCGAGATGCCGCTCTGGCACCCGGTTTCGATCAGCGGATACCACATCCGCGAGGCCGGATCGACCGCGGCCCAGGAGCTGGCGTTCACGTTGGCCAACGGGTTCGCGTACGTCGAGGCGGCCCGGTCCACCGGTCTGCCTGTCGACGATTTCGCCAAACGCCTCAGCTTCTTCTTCAACGCCCACATCGACTTCTTCGAGGAGATCGCCAAACTGCGCGCTGCTCGAAGGATCTGGGCTCGCTGGATGAAGGAGCGGTACGGAGCCACGGCCGAGCGCAGTCTGTTGTGTCGGATCCACACCCAGACGGCCGGGGTGTCGCTCACCGCCCAGCAGCCGGAGATCAACATCGCCCGGGTGGCCATCCAGGCTCTGGCCGCCGCCCTCGGCGGCACGCAGAGCCTGCACACCGACAGCTATGACGAAGCGTTGGCGTTGCCCACCGAGGAGGCGGCGCGCATCGCCTTGCGCACGCAACAGATCGTGGCCCACGAGACCGGGGTGACCAACGTGGCCGACCCGCTGGGCGGTTCGGCGTACGTCGAGGAGTTGACCGACGAGATGGAGCGCCAGGCCGAGGCGATCTTCGCCCACCTCGACGAACTGGGGGAAGGATCCATCCTCGAAGGGGTCTACGCCGGCATCGAGAACGGCTACTTCGTGGGCGAGATCGCCGACGCGGCGTACCGCTTCGAGCGCGGGGTCAACGACGGCCAGCGCATCGTGGTCGGGGTCAATGCCTTCACCGATGGCGACGATCCCGAGAACCGCAATCTGCTGCGCATCGGTCCCGAGACCGAGGACTATCAGCGCAAACGGCTCGATGCGGTCAAGGCCGACCGCGACGGCCAGCGGGTTCAGGACACGCTGGCCCAGCTCACCAGCGACGCGGCCGATCCGACCCTCAACCTCATGCCGCCCATCCTCGATGCGGTCAGGGCCATGGCCACCGAGGGCGAGATCGTCGATGCCCTGCGCGAGGAGTTCGGGACGTATGTCGAGAAGGCGGTGATCTGATGGACGAGGCCTGGGCCCGTGTCCGCTGGACGCCTGGGGTGGTCTCCCGCTCATGACCGAGCCCAACATCCGGATCCTCCTGGCCAAACTGGGCCTCGACGGCCACGATCGTGGGTTGAAGGTGGTGGCCCGTCTCCTACGCGACGCGGGGATGGAAGTGATCTACCTCGGACTGCGCCAGACGGCCGAGAGCATCGTGGCCGCGGCCGAGCAGGAGGATGCCGACGCGATCGGCTTGTCCATGCACAACGCCGGTCACCTGACGCTGGCCCCGCGCATGGTCGCCGCTCTCGCGGTGGCCGAGCTCGAGATCCCCGTCATCGTCGGCGGGATCGTGCCCGACGAGGACGTCGCCGCGCTGCGCGACGCGGGCGTGGCCGCCGTCCTCGGCCCGGGGGCCCCGGCCGAAGAGGTGGTCGACGTCGTGCGGCGCGCAGTGGACCAGCGTCGGTCCACCGGGTGAACACCGAGTCCTCGCGCTCGCCCGTCGACGAGGTGTTCGGTCGGGCCGCGGCGGGCGAGCGTCGGGCCGTCGGACGGCTGCTCTCCATCGTCGAAGCTGGTGGACCGCAGGCCGACGAGGTGACCGAGCTCACCCACGGCCGCACCGGGACCGCGCACATCGTCGGTATCACCGGCGCTCCGGGAGCGGGGAAGTCGACGCTCACCGGCCAGCTGGTGGCGCACATCGTGGCCTGTGGCGGGCGCCCGGCGGTGCTCGCCGTCGATCCCAGCTCACCGCTCACGGGCGGCGCCATCCTGGGCGATCGGATCCGCATGGATGACCTGGCCGGCGGAGACGTGTTCATCCGGTCGATGGCCACCCGTGGGCACTCCGGCGGGTTGGCGCTGGCCGTGCCGGCCGCGCTGCGGGTGCTTGCGGCGGCGGGCTATGACCCGGTGATCGTCGAGACGGTCGGCGTGGGCCAGGTGGAGGTCGACGTGGCCGGGACGGCCGATACGACTGTCGTGGTGGTCACCCCGGGTACCGGTGATGCCGTGCAGGCCAACAAGGCCGGGCTGTTGGAGGTGGCCGACGTGTTCGTCGTGAACAAGGCCGATCGACCCGGTGCCTCCGATACCCGACGCGATCTCGAGCTGATGCTGGACCTGTCGCACCTGTCGGGCCTGGACGCAGCCGCCGGGCGGCGCCCGCCGATCGTGATGAGCGACGCCCTCCAGGGGGCCGGGGCGACGGAGGTGTGGGCCGAAGTGGTCGCTCACCGGGCCTGGCTGGTGGCCAACGATCGGTTGGAGGGTCGCCGGGCGTCCCGGTCACGCCACGAGGTCCGGGTCCGGGTCGAGCAGTTGCTCGAAGCCGATGTCGATGCGCTGCTGGCCGCGCCGAGCGGCCAGCAGCTGCTGGATTCGGTGGCGGCCGGCGAGCTCTCGCCCGCCGCCGCGGCCCACACCCTCCGATCCGACCTTCTCGCCGCCGACTGACGCCTCCGAGCTCGTGGTGTGACACCGAGCCTTCGTCGGCTCGGCTCGACCGCCTCGCCGCGGGCGGTGCGGTGTCGGCCGTTCGTTGGCCGGGCGAATGGGTCAGCTGTCGTAGCGCTGGTGGGGGGTGGAGTGCTCCCAGTCGGCCAGCAACGTGCGAATGGCCGTGACCAACAGCAGTGGCTGGTCGAGCATCACGTGGTGGCCCGCTTCGGGGATGAGCACCACCGGCGCCACCCGGCCCAACTGCTCGTACATGTAGGCACCGACCTCGGCCGTGGCCAGCCCGTGCTCGGCCCGGAACAACGCCACCCGACAGGTGATGCCGGAGAGGAACTCCACCACTTCGTGCCGGCGGGCCTGGAAGATCCGGGCGTCGAACTTCCAGGTGAAGCCCCCTTCGGTTGCCACGATCGACTTCCGGGCCACGTGCTCCATGACATAGGGCAGGTAGTGCTCCTGCTCGGGCACGGTACGGAAGCGCCCCACCATGTGCTCGGCGTCGGGGTACGTGCGGGGCGGCTTGAAGCTGGTCCCGAGGCGAGCCTCCTCGACCTCGGGATCCTCGCGGAACACCGGTGAGTCGATGATGATGGCGCCGGCGAGTCGGTCGTCGTAGGAGGCCGCCGTGGCCAAGGTGACGAATCCACCCATCGAGTGCCCGACCACGATCGGTGGCCCGGCGATCATGGCCGCCTCGACCACGGCCATGATCTCGGCGCTCCAGGTCGCCATCGGGTAGGCGTCCCGGCGCCCGCTGTCGCCGTGTCCGCTCAGGTCCAGAGCCACCACCCGATAGTCCTCGCTGAACTGGGGGGCAACGTGGCTCCACCAGTGGGCATGCGCGGCGCCACCGTGGACCAGCATGAGGCCGGGCCGGTCGGGCGGCCCCCAGGCGAGGTAGTGGATCGTGACGCCGTCGACCTCCACCTCGCCCTCATCGGGCACGTTGTCGAGAGCTCTGCGAAACCACTCGGGAATCGGTCCGACGGCCATCCGCCGAGTGTAGGGAGCGGCGCGGCCCGTGGCAGATGGACCGGTCGCGGTGCTCGGTTCGTCCGGCTAGACACGTGCCATGGCCGAAACCGTCGTGTATCCCGCCCGCTCCATCGTCACGATGGATCCGTCCCAGCCCGTGGCCGAAGCCGTGGCCGTGCGCGACGGTCGGGTACTGGCCGTCGGCACGATGGACGAGTGTGCCCGATGGGGTGATCACACCGTGGATGGCAGCTTCGCCGACCGTGTGTTGGTCCCGGGGATGATCGAGGCGCACGCCCACGTCCTGGAGGGGGTCTTCTCGCTGCTGCCGTACGCGGGCTGGTTCGATCGCCGCCGACCCGACGGCACCACGGTGGTCGGGATCCGCACCTACGACGACCTCGTCGTCTTGCTGCGCGCCGAGGCCGACGCACTGTCCGACCCCGACCAGGCCCTCGTGGTCGGCGGCTTCGACCCCATCTACTTCACCGGTGAGGAGCGCCTGTCGCGGCGTCACCTCGATCAGGTGTCGACCACCCGGCCGGTGTTCGTGCTCCACGCCAGCGCCCACTTGGCCACCGTCAACTCGGCCATGCTGGTGCAGAGTGACATCACCGCAGCCACCCCGACGCCCGGCGTGCATCTGGGCGCCGACGGTGAGCCGTCCGGTGAGCTCCACGAGATGCCCGCCATCGCCCTGGCCGCCAGCGGGGTCGCGGTTCTGTTGGAAACCATGGGCGATCCCGAGGCCATCCGGGCCCTTGGCCGAATGGCCCGCAACGAGGGGGTCACCGTCGTCACCGACCTGGGTGCGAGCGGGGCGATGAACGCTGGCTCCCAGGATCTGTGGCGGTCGGTGGTGGACGCCGAATTCCCGACGCGCATCCACCAGTATCACCTGCCCGCACCCTTGGGAGGCAGCGGCGACTGGGAAGCGGCAGCCGAGCAGGTGGCGCTCCTGATGACCGGGAACACGCCGCACCTGGCGACGCGTGGCGTCAAGTTCGTGCTCGACGGATCCATCCAGGGCTGGACGGCGGCCATGGGCTGGCCCGGGTACTTCACCGGTACCGATCACGGTCAACTGCTGCTCCCCCCCGAGCAGCTGGTGGAGGCCATGCGCCCCTTCCACCAGCGACGCATCAACGTCCACACACACTGCAACGGTGACCTCACCATCGACCTGTTCATCGATGCGGTCGAAGACCTGCTGCTGGAGTTTCCCTGGCTGGACCATCGCCACACGGTGCAGCACTGCCAGCTCACCAACGCTGCGCAGTACCGGCGCATGGCGAAGCTGGGCATGTGCGCCAACATCTTCGCCAACCACCTGTGGTACTGGGGCGATCAGCATCATGACCTCACCGTGGGTCCCGAGCGGGCCCGCAAGATGGAGGCCTGCGCCACCGCCAAGCGCGAGGGGGTGCGCTTCGCGCTGCACACCGATGCCAATGTCACCCCGTTGGGTCATCGGCATTCGATGTGGTGCGCGGTCAATCGGGTGACACCCAGCGGACGGGTCCTGGGCGAGCACGAACGCATCAGCGCCTATGACGCGCTGAAGGCGGTCACGCTGGATGCGGCCTATCAGCAGCACCTCGACCACGAGATGGGCACCATCGAGTGCGGCAAGCTCGCGGACTTCGCCGTGCTGGGGGACAGCCCGCTCGACGTCGACCCGATGGACATCCGTGACATCCCGGTCTGGGGCACGGTGGTGGGTGGGGTGTGCCACCCCGGCCCCGACGCCACCTGATCAGGGCTCCAGCGGCCGCCACAGGTCGTCGGCGATGGCGTCGTCCAGGCCGATGGCCACCAGCTGCGAGCCGGTGAGCGGCCGCGTGGTCGGTCGGATCTGGCGCGTGGGACCGACCACATGGATCTCGTCGACCGAGCCGTCGGCGTGGCTGACCCAGCCCTTCAGGCGGATGACGGCCGGATCGAGCCCTTCGAGGAAGGACCTCACCCGATCGGCATCCACCGGTTCGCTCGAGATCCACGACGTGCTGCGGTAGTCGGCGGACCGCGGATGGGGAGGCGGGGCCGACGGATGGTCGGTGGCGTCACCACGCCGCCCGAGCACCAGCTCGGGCGGCACCGCACCATGGGCCACGGTCACGATGGGCACGTCGGGCCGGGTGCGGGCCAGCCACCCGGTGACCTCGGCGGTGCGGTCCTCGGTCAGATGATCGGTCTTGGTCAGCAGCAGCAGCTCGGCCGCGGTCAGCTGGCGGTGGATCTCCCGCCCGATCAGTCGGTCACCGGCCTGGCGCTCGATCGAGTCGGCCGCGACGACCACGACGATGCCGCCCGGGACGAAGGGGGGCGTGTGCCCCCATGCGGCCACCGCGGCCGGGTCGGCCACCCCGCTGGCCTCCACCATCACCTGATCCACCGGCGGCCGGGCCCGGCTCAGCCGGGTGAGGGCATCGAGGAGCCCGGTACCGAGGGTGCAGCAGACACACCCGTTGGGCAGACTGACGATGTCGTCGGCGCCGGCCGCGTCGGACAAGAGCGCGGCGTCGATGGCCAGGTCACCGAAGTCGTTGACGATGACAGCCAGACGCCGACCGTGCGCCGTGGCGAGGAGATGGTTGACCACACTGGTCTTGCCCGCGCCCAGATACCCCCCGATCACAGTGAGGGCCACGGCGTCGACCATCGATGTTTTCTACCCGGTGGGCGTCCGTCCCGCCGACCAGCGGGTCGTCTCGCCTTCCGTCGGGGTCAGCGCCAGTCGAACTCGCGGTGACGATTGCCGCCGGTGAGCAGGTGCAGGGGAATGGTGACATCGAGCGACTCACCGGGCCCGAAGGGATCGGGCTCGCCCGTCTCACTGAGGTCGATCACGGTGAGGTCGATCTTCTGGGGTCGGGTCACCTGGGGGTACTCACCGGTGACGTTGCGCACGTGCTCACTCCAGCGTTGCATGGGCCTCCTCGGTCCTTTGCCCCACGGTAGGGGTCGGCATCTGGTCGATGCCTGGGGCGTTCGACCCTTCGTCTGGACTGATTGGTCCTTTCTCCCCGAGACTGCGGCCATGGCCGACGCAGACGAGATCAGAGCAACGGTGGAGGAGTACGTCTCCCGTTGGAACGGTGGGGATGGATCGGCCCTGGCCGAGTTGTTCCACCCGGATGCCACGGTGGCCGATCCGGTCGATGAGGCGGCCCATCGCGGCCGTGACGCCATCGCCGCCTTCTTCACGAGCACGTTCACCAGTGGGATGGACGCCACACTGGCCATCACCGGACCAATCCGGGTGGCCGGTCGCCATGCGGCGTTCCCCATGCAGGTGTCGATGGACCTCGGCGGCCAGACGGGCCGACTCGACATCATCGACACCATGGAGTTCGACGAAGACGGTTCGATCCTGGCCATGGCGGCCTACTGGGACGCGGCCGCCATGGAGATCAGCTGAGCGCGCCCACCATGACCGGTCTGCTCCCGCCCGACGATGATCTGGATCTGATCCACACCCGCACCTACGAAACGCGGGTGTACCTGATCGATGACACCGAGGTGCTGGTCAGGGGCGCGGTGTCGGACCTCAAACCGGCCGGGCTCTACGTGACCGACGACCCCGAGCCGCTGGAGATCCATCAGATGCAGGTGGAGCTCACCGTGGCCCTGCCCGAGCTCACCATCACGTCGGCCCGGGTGGGGTTCGAGAGCCACCCGGCCGAGGAGTGTCCGTCCATCGCCGGCCACTACGGCTCGCTCGTCGGGCTGTCCATCAGCCGCGGTTTCACCCACAAGGTGCGGGAGCTGTTCGGCGGCCCGCGCGGGTGTACCCACGCCACGGCGCTGCTTCAGGCCATGGCTCCTGCCGTCGTGCAGTCCATGTGGTCGGTTGGCGTCCGCGCCGCCCGACAGGCCGGGCGGGCGCCTGGTGCGGGCGATCCGGGCCGGGCCCGCCGGTTCGCCGGCAACCTCAACACCTGTCATGTCTGGGCCGAAGACGGCGAGCACGTCGCCTCCCTCGAGCGCGGCGAGACACCGCTGCCGCCGCTCCAGGTGCGGCGGCGCCTGGCCGAGCTGGGCCGGGAATCCGGCGAATGGCGAGGCGAGCCGGCGGCCGGCTGATCGGCGGTCACGCCCGGCTGGGCGGCGTCAGCTTCTTGAGATCGTGCACGGGAAGACCGCGAAGCAGCTCGATGGTGCGAAGGTAGGGATTCGCGGGGACGACGGCCTCGGCGCGGCGTTCGATGATCGCGTCGGTGAGCGGTCCGATGGCGTCCTCGACCGGGGTCACATCGGGCAGCTCGGCCCCGTCGTCGAAGATCTCGGTCTGGATGTATCCCGGCTTGATGACCGTGGTGTCGATGTCGGTGTCCACCAGCCAGGCGGTGACGGCCTCCATGTAGGTGTCGACCGCGGCCTTGGTGGCCGAATAGGTGGCGCTCCACGGAAGGCCACGAGTCGCGGCCACCGACGAGATGGCCACCAGGTGGCCCCGGCCCCGCGGGGCGAGCACGTCGATCCCGGCATCGATCGTGGCGATCAAGCCGGTGACGTTGGTCGCCACCAGAGCTGCTGAGCGGACGCCGTGTTCGGGCTGGCCCAACCGGCCCTCGGCCTGTGATCCGAGACCCGCGTTGGCCACCACTCGGGTGAGACCGCCGGTGGCCTGGTCGGCCCAGCGCACGGCGTCGAGCACCGCTTCGGCGTCGTTGACGTCGAGCTGGCGAACCCACACCTGCCGAGCGGGGTGGCGGCGGCCGATGTCGGCTGCCAGCGCGTCGAGTCGGTCGACGCGTCGGGCGGTGACGACCACGTCGTGGCCCCTGGCCGCCAGCTCGGTGGCGAGATGACGGCCGATGCCCGAGCTGGCCCCGGTGATGAAGGTGGTCTCCGTCATTGCGGCACGGTATCAGGCGTATCCGATCGGTCGAGAGGGGTGCAGCGGTGGCTGCGGGGCGCTACAACTGCTGGCGCCGATGGGCGCGTCCGCCCGTCCGGGACCACGACTCGGAGCTGCCGTGACCATCGCCGCCTACAGCATCACCACCGGAGCCATCGCGACCGAGGCCGCCCGCGTGGCCGCCGATCCGTCCGAGTTCGACGTGTCCCGTGTCTTGACCCTCGACGAGCTCGAACTGGGGCCGCTCGGCCCGCTCGACGTACGCCTCCGGATCCTGGCCGTCTCGGCCGAGCACAACATCGATCACGCGGCGACGGCCGACACCATCAACATCGCAGAGGCGCGCGGGGGCAGGATGTTTCCCGGGAACAGCGCCACGGGCGAGGTGCTGGCCGTCGGCGACGAGGTCACCCGGTTCTCGGTGGGCGACATCGTGATCACCCACTGCAACGGTGGCCCCGATGCGTTCGGGTACCCGCAGCGCATCTGGGCCTACGACGCCCCCGATTCGGTGGGCTGGTACGCCAAGGAGGCGGTGGTGGGCGAGTGGCAGTTGATCGCCGCCCCCCTCGACTGTGGCCTCACGTTGTGGGAGATCGCCGCCCTGCCGCTGCGGGCTCCCACGGCCTATCACCTGTGGCGGAGGGCACTCGGCATCTACCGACTGAAGGTTCCGTACGAGCGCCAGGCCCGTCTCAACGTGCTGGGGTTCGGCGGCGGCGTGTCCGAGCTCTTCCTCCAGCTGGCGCGTTCGGAGGGTCATCGGGCGTTCTACTGCGCCGGGAGCGCGACTCGCCGCGCCGAGTTGGAGGCGGGGGGCATCGAGACCATCGATCAGACGGTGTTCAACCGATTCCACGAACGGGCCGATGTGAAGGCGTTCAGCGAGGAATGCAAGGCCCGAACCGACGGCGTGCTGATGCACGCGGTGTGCGACATGTTGCGAGGGCCCGTGTTCGGCGCCGGCCTGGCGGTGGCGGCCCGCCAGGGGGTGAACGTGTCGGCCGGTTGGCAGCTCAGCCAGGTGGTCGAGTACAACTCCACGCTCATGTCGGTGAAGCAGATCACCATCGATCACGCCCACTACGAGACGGTGCAGGGCGCTGAGGCGGCGACCGCGTTGTACGGGCAGGTCTTCCGCCCGACGGTCCACGACGAGGTCTACGCGTGGGAGGACCTCCCGCGCGCGCACCAGGAGATGCACCAGAACACCCAGACCGGCATTCCCATCATCCGTGTGGCCGACGAGTTGCCGGCCACGGTCGCGGCCATCAGCTGACACGAGCGGCACCTGGCACCGTGACGTCGAGGCAGAGTAGAGAGGGTTCCATGTACGAGCATCTGCTGGCGCCCGGCCGCATCGGCACGCTGGAGGTGCGAAACCGCATCGTCATGGCACCGATGGGGGTCGAGATCGTCGACGCCGACGGTCACGCTCGCGAACCGCTCATCGCCTACTACGAGGAGCGGGCCCGTGGGGGCGTGGGCCTCATCATCACCGAGGTGTGCGCCATGGCGTATCCCCGTGGGGCGAACTCGGCCCATCAGCTCGGCCTCAGCAGCGACGCGTTCATCGCCGATCTCGCCGCCCTCACCGATCGGGTGCACACCCATGGCGCCGCCATCGCCGCGCAGCTGGTGCACCACGGCAAGATCTCCCGACTCGACACCAAGGAGGGCCGTCCGGTGCTGGTGCCGTCGGTCCCGTCCTGGCCCGGGTCGATGGACATGATCAACGACCTCTCGGCGGAGGAGCTGGGGTTGATGGGGGCCGCGGTGGGCAATACCGCCCCGCAGTACCAGGTGGCCAGCGCGGACGATCTCGCCCGCACCGTCGACGAGTTCGCCGAGGCCACCCGGCGAGCCCGCGATGCCGGCTTCGACGGCGTCGAGATCCACGCCGCCCACGGCTATCTGTTGTCGGGGTTCCTGTCGCGGGCCTGGAACCAACGCGACGACGAATACGGCGGCGCCATCGAGAATCGGG
>JAOUEE010000087.1 GCA_029858875.1 Acidimicrobiia bacterium | reverse complement strand
AAGTTGTGCTCGGGGGTCGGCGAGGCCGTCATCCACTCCAGGCCCCTGGCGTCCCACGGGTCGGGGCCGACCGGTGGCAGCTTCTTGGCCTTGGCCTTGGAGTAGAAGATGTTGAGCACGGTGATCAGCACGCCGGTGGCCAGGATGAACGAGCCGATGCTGGCCACCATGTTCCACAGCTCGAAGCCGTAACCCTCGCTGTAGGTGTCGATGCGGCGGCTCATGCCCTGGAGCCCCAGGATGTGCATGGGTCCGAACGTGAGGTTGAACCCGATGATCTGGGTCCAGAACGAGGCCTTGCCCCACCGCTCGTCGAGCTGATAGCCGAACACCTTGGGCCACCAGAAGTAGAAACCGCCGAACAACCCGAGGATGATGCCCCCGAAGATCACGTAGTGGAAGTGGGCCACGATGTAGTACGTGTCGGTCTGCTGGGTGTCGGCCGGGGACACGGCATGGGTGACTCCGGAGAGGCCACCGATGGTGAACATCGACACCACGCCGAAGGCGAAGAGCATGGCCGTCGAGAACACGATGCGACCACCCCACATGGTGGCCAGCCAGTTGAGGATCTTCACCCCGGTGGGCACGGCGATGAACATGGTGGACAGCGAGAAGGCGGCCACCGAGATGGGGCCGATGCCCGACACGAACATGTGGTGGGCCCACACGCCCCAGCCCATGAAGCCGATGGCGATGCCGGAGGCGACCATGAACTTGTACCCGAAGATGGGCTTGCGGCTGAAGACCGGGATGATCTCGGAGATGATCCCGAAACTGGGGAGGATCAGGATGTACACCTCGGGATGGCCGAATATCCAGAAGAGGTGTTGCCACAGCAACGGCTGGGCGCCCGATTCGGCGCTGAAGAAGTTGGCGTCGAAGAGGCGCTCGAAGGTGAGCAGGAACAGGGCCACGGCGATCACCGGCATGGCGAACAGCAGCAGGAACTGCGTGACCAACAGCATCCACGTGAGCACCGGCATGCGCAGCAGGGACATGCCCTCGGTGCGCATGTTGAGGCAGGTCACGATCAGGTTGATCGCGGAGACCAGCGACGCGATGCCCGTGATCTGCAAGCCGACCGCATAGAAATCGATGCCCTTGCTCGACGAGAACACCACGCCCGAGTTGGGGGCGTAGTTGAACCAGCCACCGTCGGGAGCGTTCTGGAACCAGCCGCCGATGAACAGCGACGACACCAGGAACAAGCCACCGAAGAACCACAACCAGAGACTGAGCGCGTTGAGCCGAGGGAAGGCCACGTCACGCGCCCCGATCTGGAGCGGTATCAGGTAGTTGGAGAACGCCGCGCCCAGGGGCATGGCCACGAGGAAGATCATCACCACGCCGTGCATGGTGAACACCTGGTTGTAGGTCTCGGCTGACAAGAAGGTGCCGTTGGGAGTGGCCAGCTGCACGCGGATGGCCAGGGCTTCGAGACCACCGATCACCAGGAAGAACATGGCACCCATGCCGTACATGATCCCGATGCGCTTGTGGTCGACGGTGAACAGCCAGCTGGCCAGCCCGGTGTCGCCGCTGGGCCGGGTGAGCACACCCAGTGGCCGCTCGGCGACCGGCGCGGTGACCTCGCCGGCCTCGAGCTCGAGCGGTGGTTCTTCGATGATTGCCATGGCGTGTCTTTCTCGCTACTGCTCAGTCGACGATCGTCTGGGTGATGGTCTCTTGGCCGCCGGGAACGTTGCCGAGGGTCTCGAGGTAGGCGATGAGATCGTTGATGGTGTCCTCTCCGAGGCCCAGGTTGGGCATGCCCCGCCGTGGGGGATCCATGGCCTTGACGGACTCGGGATTGCGCAGCCACTTGGCCAGGTCGTTGGCGTTGAAGCGGCCGTTGGCCTCGTACGTGTCGAGGAGGGCACCGGCGAAGGTGGTGCGGCTGGCGAAGTGGGTCAGGTTGGGCGCAGCCCCGCTGACCTGGTCGGCCCCGGTGTAGGTGCTGTCGTTCACCCCGTCGATGAGGTGACAACCGGTGCAGTTCTGCGTGAAGGCCACCAGCCCTCGTTCGGCCGCGGTGGCCTCGGGTGCGGGCAGATCGTTGGCCGGATCCTCGTCGTTGACGCTGGCCAGCCAGGTGGCGGCTTCGGGCGAGGGCGCCCCCGCCGGTTGCATCTGCTCGGTGACCCAGGTCTGGAACTCGCCCTCGTCGAGGGCGAGGATCTGCATCCGCATCCGGCTGTGGGACAACCCACAGAACTCGGTGCACTGACCGAAGAAGAACCCGGGACGATCGGCCTCGACCTTCCACGGCGTGACCTTGCTGGGCACGGCGTCGCGCTTGCCGTTGAGCGCCGGGATCCAGTGGCTGTGGAGCACATCCCGGCTGGTGATGCTCAGCTCCACCTCCTGGCCGGCGGGGATGACCATCTGCCCCGACGTCACGATGTCCGCCGGCGGGAGCCGCTTGGCGAGGACCTCCGAGACGACTCCGTCCACATCGGGGAGGTCTGCGTCGACGATCTGCTCGATGACATCGGGATCGAAGTAGTACCGGTACTCCCACCACCACTGCTGACCGACCACCACGACGTGGGGGTCCCACTCGACGAGACCCTCACCGGCGTCGACGGTTATGGCGTCGGCCTCGGTGTCATACAGCCCGAAGAGCACCGACATGGTGAGGACGGCCACGATGGCCATCACGATGGCGGGCACGACGGTCCAGCCGACCTCGAGGGTGTTGTTGCCGTGGGTCTGGGCCGGCCACTCGTCGTCGTCGTGGTTCTTGACGCGATAGCGGGTGAAGATCACCGCGCAGGCACCGAAGATCAGCACGAAGACCACGGCGCTCATGATGAACAGCGTGTTGGACAGGGTGTCGATGTCGGAGGCGCTGGGACCCTTGGGCTCGAGCGTGTCGAGTGGGGCGTCGTCGGCGCAACCGGCCAGAGCCACCACGACGGCGGTGAGGCTCAGGGGGACCCGAAGCCGACGCCTCAGGGCGGGCGCTTTGAGGATGCTCATTCGCTGGTCTCCGCTTCGACTTGGGGTTCCTCGGTGTCCCCCGGCTGGCTGTCCCCCGACTCGCTGTGCTCCTCGCCTTCGGCCTCGTGGTGCTCGAAGTCGCGCTCACCGACGGCGCCGGCGATCACACCGCCGGCGAGGATCCCGATCCCGCCCAGCAGGCACACGGCAACGATGGCGTTGCGGGGCACGTTCGGTCGCACCGCGATGGCCACCGCGGTGAAGAAGATGAGAGCGGCCACGCCGATGGCCACCCACACGGCGGCTTCGGCCGACACGGCGATGAGGATCCGCGAGATGGCCAAGACCAGGATGCCCACCGCGCCGAACCCCAGGATCGGGGTCTCGATGGGACCCATGATCCGATCCCGCAGCGCCCGATTGACCTCGGGGTCTCCCGTGGCGGCATCGGCCCAAGCCGTCATGGTCCACTCGATCGTGGAGATGGTCAGCAACACCAGGCCGGCCACGAACAGCACGGGTGTGACGACGAGGCCGACCAGGGTGACCCCCACGGCGAAGGCGGCCACCAGCGGCCAGAAGCTGGGCTGGGTCAGGCGCTGCCCGATCGGCGCCTCGGCCACCCGCAGGTAACCGGCCGCGGCGTCGCTGTCGGCGTCGCGGAAGGCGATGATGATGCCGGCCAGGGTGGCCATGACCGCCGCGGCGACCAGCAAGATGGCATAGCCGACGTGGTTGCCGACCGCCCCCTTCCAGCCGACCGAGAGGGGCCCCAGCGAGGATCCTCCGGTGGTGTACCCGAAGACGACGGCCGCCACGAGGAAGCCGACGGCCCAGGCCGCGAATGATTTGAAGCCGGTGGTCAACATGAGGTGGACCTCGGATGGAGGGAACGGTTCGAGGACATCATTTCGTGACGAAGATCAGCAGCCAGAGTCCGGTGTACACGGCGACCATCAGGTACCAGATCATCGACGCGGCCACCACGCCGTCGGTCCGCTGGCTCGAGTACTGGCCGATGAGGGCCCGCACCGAGGTGAGCATGACCGCCAGCATGGCCACCATCAGCAGGGCCAGGAACGAGCCGACGACCGTGAACAGCATGGCCGAGGCGGTGCTCTCGCCGATGCCCAGGCCGATGTCGGTGAGGTAGAAGCTGGTCTGGTTGATGACCGCCCCACCGAACATGAGCGTCAGCAGGAGAGCCAGGTAGGCCTGCACGCGGATGTTGCGGGCCAGGGCGTACACCGCCCACTGCATGGTCACCACCGACAACAGGACGGTGAACCACATCACCACACCCGGTGCGACCTGCACGGTGCCGGGGCTGAACCACTCGCTGCCACTTCGCAGCGCCTCCTGGCGCTCGAGGGCGTAGATACCCATGATGGCGGCGAAGTACATGGCCACGCCGGCCAGCGCCAGGCTGGTTCCCACCAGCAGGGTGCGGGGGCGGGGCAGCTCGGCGGCCGGCGGGAGCTCGGTGGTGGCGGTGGCCATCAGCTCTCCTCCTGATCGTCGTCGGGTTCGGACTCCGTGGCGTCGAGCAGCGGGCACTCGGAGCGCACCGGCGCCACCGGCGCGCTGAAGTTGGAGGGCGGCGGCGGCGAGGAGGTGGCCCATTCGAGGGTGTGTCCACCCCAGGGATCATCGGCGGCATCATCGGCGCGGCCGCGTACCGAAGCGCCGACGACATCGACCAGCACGGCGATCACTCCGACGGCCAACAGCACCGACCCGATCATCGACAGCAGGTTGAGCGCCTCGACGCCGTCATCGGCGATGTAGCCATCGCCGGCCAGGAAGGGCTGATCGAGCAGGCCGCTGATGAAGTCGGGGCCGCCGCCGGCGAGCGCACCCCCGGCCAGCGCCAGGGCACCCACCATGGTGAGCGGGGTGAGCTGACGGCCCACCAGTTTGGGCGTCCAGAACGCCAGGCCGCCCGCCGCGCCCAGCAGACCGGCCCCGATGGCCAGGTGCAGGGTGCCGCTGTCGGCCGACGTGCCCACCAGGGCGAAGTCGTCGACGGCCCGGACCGCGGTGAGCACGACGCCCACCAGCAACACCAACACCCCCAGCACCGAGGCGACCAGCCACGATCGGGGGGCACCGACATCGCGGGCACCGATGCGCAAGCTGTCGGCCAGGGCGCCGAACACCACCAGCACCGGCAGGATGAGCAGGAACGACTGGCCGACGAAGACGGCCTGCTCGGTGACCTGGAGCCCACCTCGGCTGAAGGCCGGCTGGGCGTAGGCGCTGAAGCTGAGCAGACCGAACGCGCCGATGGCCACGAGCAGGACCGGGTAGCTCCGCTGGCGCAGCCGCGCCGCCACCGGCACCGTCTCACCGGCGATTCCGAGCACGGGGATGATCCAGGCGAAGGCCTGCGGACCACTGAAAGCCCATTGGATCTGGGCCCACATGCCGGGCTGGACCTCGGTCGCCTCGGCCGTGCCGGCGATGGGCTCGCCATACTGGTAGCGGAACTGCACGTAGAGCCACACCAGGTTGGCCGCCAGCACGCCGAAGCTGGCCAGCCAGATCACCGATGCCACCAGCATCGACCAGGAGAACAGCGGCACCCGATGCAGCTTCATGCCCGCCGGCCGCAGGCCGATCACCGTGGTGGCGACGCACACCGAGGCCAGGCCCAGCGAGATGACCACCATGGCAAGCGAGACGATGCTGAGCACGGTGGGCTCGGGGTCGGCCAGACCTCCGGGGGTTCCGAACCCGCCGTCGACGATGAAGCTGGCCAACAGCAGCCCACCGCCGATGAGCCAGCCCCAGAACGCCGCGGCCGCAGCACGGGGGAAGGCGATGGCCGGGGATCCGACCTGGAGCGGCACCACGGCCGTGGCCAGGCCCAGCAACAGGGGCACCACGACCAGGAAGACCAACCCGACGGCGTAGGACTGCCAGGCCTGTACGAACTGGTCGAAGGCGTTGTAGAGGTCGACGCTGGCCAGGTCGATCCGCTCGAGACCGACGACGACCCCGACCACCGTGAGCGCGGCGCCGAACGCCAGCGCCAACCCGATGTACATGGCGCCGAGCTTCTTGTGATCGCCGGTGGTGACCAGGTCGTACAGCCCGGTGGCCGGATCGGGCGCGTCCGTGGCCACGGTGGCCGTCTCGGGGGGAGCCTCGGTGATGGTCATGGTTCTCTCACAAGCAGCGATTCGGTGGTGAGGTGTGAGGGCAACAGGCGACCGTCGCACCCGGAGGTGGCGACGGTCCGTGGCGATGCTAGATGGCCGGCTGCCGCGGACGGCGAACACTCGGTCGTGGCGGATCGTACACAGGGCGACGACAGGCCGGGAAACCGGGCCGCGGCTGGACTCACCAGCCGCTCCGCACCAGTTGATCGACGGCCATGGCGCTGAACAGCAGGGTGATGTACGTGATCGAGTAGCCGAACAGCTTCATGGCCAACTGGGACGACTCGGTGCGCAGCACCTGGACGGCCAGCCACAGGAAGACCGAGCCGAGCACGAGGGCGCTCACCATGTAGATCAGCCCCATCTCGGCGACCGGCCCGAAGACCAGCGTGAGGACGAACAACACCGCCGTGTAGGCCACGATGCGGACGGCGGTGGTCCGCATGGAGGCCACCACCGGCAGCATGGGCACCGACGCCGCCTCGTAATCGTCCCGGTACTTGATGGCCAAGGCCCAGAAGTGTGGCGGTGTCCAGTAGAAGATGATGGCGAACAGCACGACCGGGGCCCAGTCGAGGCTGTTGGTGACGGCCGACCAACCCACCAGCACCGGGACCGCACCGGCGGCGCCACCGATGACGATGTTGCTCGTCGATGTTCGCTTGAGCCACAACGTGTAGACGAACACGTAGAACAGGCACGCGAGCACGGCCAGCACGGCGCTCAGCAGGTTGACGAACGCCCAGAGCCACACGAAGGCCGCCACCTCGATGGCGATGGCGAACACGAGCGCGCTGCGGGGCTCCATGACACCGGTGACCAACGGTCGGTGCCTGGTCCGCTCCATGAGGCGATCGATGTCGCGATCGACGTACATGTTGATGGCATTGGCCCCACCGGCGGCCAGCGTTCCTCCGATGACCGTGGCCACCATCAGCCAAAGCGAGGGCAGACCCTGCTCGGCCACGACCATGGTGGGCACCGTGGTGACGAGCAGCAGCTCGATGATCCGGGGCTTGGTGAGGGCGACGTAGCCGGCGAGGCGCGCACGCAAGGACAGGGGTGCCGGCTGGAGCATCACGACCACAGGCTACGGCTGCCCCGAACCAACGGCCAAGCTAGGCCGGACGGGCCCGGGTCGAGCCCGATGACCGGGCCCCGAACCGGTCACAAGTCCCTGATGCTCTCTACGCTGGGGACATGCGGCGCGCCATCACCCCGGCTCAGTATCGGACCGTTGCCTTCTGGGCCCTGCTGTCGCTGGCCGCCATCATCGTGACCGGCGCCCTCGTTCGCCTCACCGGCTCCGGGCTCGGGTGTTCGGACTGGCCCACGTGCGAACAGGACGAGCTGGTGGCCGAGTTCTCGTTCCACCCCATGGTCGAGTTCGTCAACCGCCTCATCACGGGCCTGGTGTCGATCGCGGTGATCCTGGCCGTGCTCGGATCGTTCCGACGGGCGCCCCGCCGTCGGGACCTCACGCTGTTGTCGCTGGGGTTGGTCGCCGGGGTGATCGCCCAGATCGTGCTGGGCGCGCTGGTCACCAAGACCGAGCTGGACCCCCGGGTGGTGCTGGGTCATTTCCTGCTGTCGATGGTGCTGCTGGCCAACGCGGTGCTCCTGCACCACCGGGCCGGGCTCAGCGATCCGCCGCCGGCGCGCCGCGTGCCCAGCCGCGCCACCACCGTCCTGATGGTGGCCACCGCGGTGGTGCTGGCCGCGGGCACGCTGGTGACCGGATCGGGGCCCCACACCGGGAGCCTGGACGAGCCCATCGACCGTCTGCCGTTCGAGCTGCGCGACATCGCCCGCGTCCACTCGCTGCTGGCCTGGGGCCTCCTGGCCATCGCCGTGGTGGTGGCCCTCGACAGCGTGCGACGGAACGGGCCGGCCGACCGGCGCCGGGTGGAGCTCGTGCTGGCCCTGCTGGTGGCACAGGGCGCGGTCGGCTACGCCCAGTACTTCCTCGGCGTTCCGGTCGGCCTGGTGGCCGTCCACATCGTGGGTGGCGTGGCCGTCTGGTGGGCGGTCGTGTCGCTGCATCTGCACCGTCGCGATCCCCTGCCGGTGATCGAGGCTCCCGCCGAAGACCTGGTGGATGCATGAGTGGCCCGGGAACCGCTCCCGTGGAGGTCGACGAGCCCGTCGACGACGTCGCGGTCGACGCCGACCGTCCCTGGATCGTGCTCGTCTGGAACGATCCCATCAACCTGATGGCCTACGTCACCTATGTGTTCCAGAAGGTGTTCGGCTACTCCGAGGAGAGGGCGACCAAGCTGATGCTCGACGTCCACCACAAGGGACGGGCCGTGGTGTCCAGCGGCAGTCGCGAGAAGGCCGAGCTCGACGTGTTCCGCCTGCACGAGCACGGACTGTGGGCCACCATGCAGCACGATCGATGATGTTCTTCCGACGTCGTCGCGACGGCTCCATCGCCGTCGCCCTCCCCGAGGAGCTGGGTCAACTGCTCGGTCGCCTCAACGAGGACCTGCGCGATCTGCTGCTGGCCGACGGTGACGACCGGCTCAGGCGGCTGTACCCCACTGCCTACCCCGAGCACGAGGGCCTGGACCAGGAGTACCAGGAGCTCATGCACGGCGAGCTGATCGAGTCACGGTTGGCCGCTCTCGACACGGTGGACGGGTGCCTGACCGCCACGTCGGTCGACGACGCGCAGCTCACCCAGTGGATGCAGGCCATCAACAGCCTGCGCCTGGTGCTCGGGACCCAGCTCGACGTCAGCGAGGACGATCACCAGGTGGCCCCCGATGATCCCGACGCGCCGACGTACGCGCTCTACGACCTGTTGAATCTGCTGCTCGCCGAGATGGTGGAGGTCCTGTCGGGCTCCCTGCCGACCCGGTGACCCGCAATCCGCTCACGAGTCGCCCCCGTCATCTCGCCCCCACGAGCTGATCGTCTTCAGGCGACCATCCGCGCGCCACCCCGCTACCAGTTCGGGAAGTGGCGGGCCTCGCGGGCGTACCGATAGAACTCGATGTCCCAGGCGTTGTCCGCCGCGATGCGTTGCCGGAGCGAGTCCGACACCTCGAAGTCGCCGCGCCCCACATTCATCGAGGGCACCCGGCGGTCGGTGTAACCGAAGCGGTCGGCCACCGCGTCCAGGAACGGTTCGAGGTCTTCCTGGAACCCGACCATCTCGATCTCGTCGAGTCGGGCCTTGGCTTCGGCGAAGCGGTGATCGTCGATCTCGATGTAGTTGGTGAACGAGTTCACCCGGTCGCTGGTGCGGATGGCGAACATGCGGGTCTGGTGGTTGTCGGCATAGGCCCGGCGAGCCTGTTCGACCTCGTAGATCTGCTCGAGCGGCGCCTGGGGAGAGTGGATGCGCTGATTCTGACGCAGCCACGAGATGGTGCGGGCCACCGGCTCGCGCAGCACGGTCATGGTTCGCGTCGGATAGGGCAGCAGCTCACGGGCGGTCGCCGGGATGTGCGCGGTGAAGACGTGGATCTCGTCGAGTCGCTCGGCCGACAATCCGAGGAGGCGCTGCGGGTTGATCTTGGCCTCGAACATCGGCTCGTCGAGCTCACAGGGATACAGGTGACGGATGTCGTGATGCCGGTCGAACAGGGCCCGGACCGTGGTGCCACCCGTCTTCATCACGTGGACGAAGAACCACCTGTCGTCGGGACCGGGTCTCATGTGTCGAAGTACGGCAGATCCGGGATCGCGGTGTCCTCGTAGCGATCGACCGAGGACCGGAACTCGGCCAGGGCGGCGGCGTGCGCCGGGTCGTCGAGCACACTGGCCGTCTCGTCGGGGTCGTGCTGAAGGTCGAAGAGCACCTCGCCGCCACTGATGGCGGCGCGGATGTACTTCAGTGAGCGCTGACGGGCGGCCACGTTGACGCCCGTGCGGTCGAACGTGTGCACGATGCGGTCCGGGTCGGCCGGCTGGCCGTCCAGAACGGGGGCCAGGCTCACGAGGTGTTCGGTGAACCGCGGGCGCTCGATCCCGGTCAGGTCGAGCACGGTGGGCGCGAAGTCGCTGGACTGCACCGGCTCGCGACACACCCCCGGCTCGATGCCGGCACCGGCCCAGAACATCGGCACCCGGGCCAGATCCTCGAAGGGGATCAGCGGGTTCTTGAACATCCGGTTCTTGTGACCTGCGTAGTCGCCGTGGTCGGAGGTGAAGCACACGACCGTGTCGGTGAGGTCGACGTGCTCGAGCAGTCGGCCGACGTTGTCGTCGATCTGGGTGATCAAGCCGCGGTAGTAGGCGATGGCCCGTCGGGCCAGATCCTCGTGCCCGGGGGTCTGTCGACCGACGCGGCCGAGCTGATCGGCCCACCAGTCGAGGATGCCGCCCGGGGCGGGCTGGTACGGCGGTGGCAGCTCGACCTCGGCCGGATCGAAAAGGGTGTCGTAGGGCTCGGGCGGGTCGAGTGGCGGATGGGGGTGGGGATACGACACGACCAGGAAGTACGGCTGGTCGGGGGCGCGTCGTTCGAGGAACGAGATGGCCTCGTCGGTGACCCAGGTGGTCGGATGGAACTGGGCCTCGTACCCGAACGGCATGGCGGTCCAGTTCTGGAGGTACTCTCGACCGGCGTCGGGATTGGGGCCGAAGAGGTGGCTGGCCGAGGCGTCGGCTCGTCCCTGCCACACCAGCCATCGCAGCCAGTCGTCCATCGGGTTCGGGTCGTTGTCACGCTCGTACGAGCGAATGTGCTCGGCCATGCGCATCACGGTGAAGCCGTGGTCGGCATGTATGGGACGGAAGTGGCCCTTGCCCGTGTATCCGGTCTGGTAGCCGTTGGTGCGCAGGGCGTGACCAATGGTCCAGAAGCCCGGCTTCAGCGAGCGACCGGTCCCTTCCAGGCCTCCCTCGTGTCCGGGGTAGCTCTGCGGGGGCAGGCCGGTGAGCAACGAGCCCCGCGAGGGGGCGCAGTTGGTGGCCGCCGAGTACGTGTCGGTGAACACGGTGCCCTGTCTCGCCAGTTGGTCGAGCACCGGCGTGCGCGCGGGAGATCCGGGGATGTAGCCGACGTGATCAGCCCTTTGCTGATCAGTGAGGAGGAACAAGATGTTGGGCGGATTCGTCATAGGGAGCCGACCGCGTCGCAGGGTGACATACCGACCCCGCCGGGGCAAGCCTGCACGCGACACGGGCCAGCGGAGTGCCGCTGGCCCGTTGCTGTGGTCGGGACCGGCGTCGATCCGGTGACCTTCCGCTTTTCAGGCGGACGCTCTGCCAACTGAGCTACCCGACCGGGTCGGCCTGCTGGGTGGCAGGACCGTCGCGGTGTCGAGACACCGCTGACCGAAAACGGCGAGCCGATTCCGGTTTGCGGTCCCGACGGGATTTGAACCCGCGACCTCCGCCTTGACAGGGCGGCGTGCACTCCAAACTGCACCACGGGACCTAACCGGCCCACCACTATAGGGCTGACCGTCTTGGCCCCCACCATCGAATCCGGCGCCCCGTCAGGCCTGCTCGGCCAGGGCTTCACACCGACCGTCGCCGGCCGAGAGACCGTCCTTGGCCCGCGCGGCCACGGCCGGACCAGGATCGATCCGGTCCAGCAGGCGATACGCCTCGACGAGGTACGCGCGCTCGAACGGGGTCTCGATACAAGGGGGATGGGACCCGCGCACCTGTCGGACGAAGGACACGAGGCCGGTCGTCCTGCGCCGGGCGGTCAACGCCTGACCGGCCAGGGCGAGGGCATGTTCCAGCTGTCGGATGGCCGCTTCTCGATCCTGGCGACCGTCCGCCGTCAGCCGCTTGGCCACCGTCGCCCAACGCCGCCGCGTTCGCCCCAGCAGGCGGCGATGGTGGCGGTAGACGATCCGCGACTCGGACCGCCACCAGACCGCCACCAGCAGCCCGAATGCGACCACGACGACGACGGCGATGACCAGGACGGGTACGAACAAGGACGGTGCTCCGGGAAGGGGTTGCTCAACGGAACCACCTCCCGGCCCCGCGGACATGAGGCCTTCGAACCAATTCGGCGTCAGGTGATGCGGTACAGCCAGATGGCCTCGGGCAGGCCCTTCATCAGGACCGGGCCGATGGCGTCCAGGTCGACGTCGCTGTCGGTCAGGTCGAGATGGCTCACGAGCGCTTCGGATACCACGATCTCGCCGGGACCGGCCTGATCGGAGATTCGGGCCGCGATGTTCACGTCATTGCCCACCAGGTCGTCTCCCCGCTCGAGCGGCGATCCCCAGTGCATCCCCATGCGCACCCACAACGGCAGGTCGCCGTTGGCTGACCGATCCTGGAACGCCGCCTGGAGGCGGCGGGCGGCCTCCACCGCCTCGGGGGCCACGTCGAGCCAGAGCAACAACCCATCGCCCAGCTCCTTCACCACCCGACCGCGGGCGGGCATGACCTGGTCGACGATGCCCCGCTGCACCGACAGCAGCTCCACGGCGCGGGCGTCGCCCTCGCTGGCGGTGAACTCGGTGAAGCCCACGATGTCGGTGAACGCGATGACCCCACTCATCGGTTGCGCACCTGGATGCGACCGTTCACCGCCTTGGTGCGAATCGTGCAGTCGTCGCCCGCCGCAGCGGAGTTCTCCACCCGTCGGCCGGCCGATTCGACCATCCGCACGCCGAGACCCGGCGCGACGTCGACCGAGATCCGACCCGACACGGTCTCGGCGTCGACCTCGGCCGGACCGTCGAGTCCCACCGACACCCGGCCCGAGGTCGTGCGCACCGACATCGGCCCGCTGGCCCGACCGACCGAGACCCGG
>JAOUEE010000086.1 GCA_029858875.1 Acidimicrobiia bacterium | reverse complement strand
GACCCGAGCGAACCTCGCACCCAGGAATTCCTCTCTCAGATCCTCTGACCCGCTGGTGAACCGTCGCTGGGTGCTGAGCGCCGTCATCCTCATCGCCGTCGGGACGCTCGGAGCAACCGTGTGGCTGCGGGACCCGGCCCACGACGCGGGCGTCGAGCAGACGGCGATGGCCATCGAAGCCATCGGGTGCGGGGCCGTGCCGACTCGCGGTGCCGGCATCGCCATAGGCGGCCAGGACGTGCTCACGGTGGCCCACGTGGTGGCCGGAGCCGACGATGTCCTCGTCGTCGATCATCGCGGCCATTCCCGGCCGGCCACCATCACCGCCATCGACACCGTCGCCGACCTGGCCTTGTTGTCGGTTGCCGGGTTGAGCGGTCCCGAGGTGCGCTTCGGTGAACTGGCGCCGGACCGCCGGGGGGTACTCGTCGACGTGGGCGATGATCCCCCCACCACGGCCACCTACGTGGTCACCGACGCCCTCCTGATCCACATCACCGACATCTACGACAAGATCGAGAGCGCTCGCCAGGGGTACCGGGTGTCGGCATCGATCGAGCCGGGAGACTCCGGGGCGGCACTGTTCGACGCCGACGGCCGGGTGGGCGGGATGGTGTTCTCCCGGTCGAGACGCTCGACCGAAGCGGCGTACGCCACTGCGGCCGACGAACTGGAGGCGTTCCTCGATGCGGTCGAAGGTGGCCGGCCCGCACCTGCGGTGCCCTGCCGGCTGCGCTAGGTCAGCGCCGCACGGGCCGCGGCCAGGTCGTCGGCGGCCAGCACCAGTCGTGTTCCGGTGGCGAGGTAGGCCAGGCTGAGGTTCACGCCGGCCTCGCTGAGCCGTTCGGTGACCTCACCCAGCACCCCGGGCTCGTCCTTCACGGTCACCACGGCCACCTCACGGTCGAGCACGACCTCGACCCCGAGCCGCTCGAGGGCGCCGTAGGCCGGTGCCGGGTCGTCGACCAGCAGGTGCACCTCGGCTGCTCCCCCACCGTTGGTGACCGCGCACATACCCTCGATGTTCACGCCGGCCGCTCCCAGCGCATGGCCCACTCTGGCCAGCGCACCTGGCTCGTCATCGACATGCACCAAGATGTCGGTCGCCATGGGCACTCCTCGTGGATCGGTGGACCCAACGCTACTGCACGGTGGCCCGCCACACCACGGGTCACCCGGTTCGGCGGCGGACGAACTCCATGATCAGCCGGTTGGCGATGCTGAGATCGGGCGGGATCGCCGGGAGGTCGCCGTAGTGATACCAACTGGCTTCCAGGATCTCGGTCGGATCGGGCACGATCTGACCGCTGTGGTACTCGGCGAAGAACCCGAGCATCAGCGAGTTGGGGAACGGCCAGGGCTGACTGTCGAAGTACTCGAGCCCACCAACGGTGAGCCCCACCTCCTCGCGGACTTCCCGACGCACGGCAGCCTCGATGGTCTCACCGGGCTCCACGAACCCCGCCAGCGTGGAGTACATGGGCACCACGAACTGGGCGCCACGAGCCAGCAGGATCTCGTCGTCGCGGTGCACGGCCATGATCACCGCCGGCGACAGACGCGGGAACGACAGCAGCCCGCACCGGGGACACCGCATCGCCCGCTCGCCGTCGGCGAGGATGTTGTCGACGCCGCAGCGACCACAGAAGCGGTGGGTGCGGGCCCATTCCACGATCTGGACGGCCCGGCCGGCCATCAGCCACTGCTCGTGACCGACTTCGGCGTGCAGGCTGAACAGATCCACGAAGCGGCTCCCCGGCGGCGCCTCGGCGGCGTCGGGCACACCCACGCCGTACACCGGACGACGGTCGAGGGTGCCCAAGACGTGTACCGGTTCGGGCGAGGGCAGTCCCTCGGTGGGCCAGCTGTCGTCGGTCCGCAGGACGCCCGTGGCGTGCACGACCAGCCACACCGGCTCGGCGGCCCGGATGTCGGCGCTGAGCACGTTGGCCGGGTGGAACTGCACCGGCCGACCCTATCCCGGGGTCTTGTCGGGCTCCGCATGGCGATCCAACGCCTCGGCCACCGCTGGACTCATGGCCAACAAGACCTCGCTGCGGACCAGGTGCCGGCGGCAACGCTGGAGGTTCACCCCGGCCCCGAGCTCGTAGTACCGATCGCCATCGAGATGATCCGTCATTGCCCGTGTGGCGTTCTCGAACGACAGCACCGCACCGGCCGACGCCAGCCCCTCCCATTCCGGGGCGGTGACCGGACGACCGAGGCCGTCGACGAACGCCCGCACCAGGTCGGCCAGCTCTTCTGCGTGCTCGGGACCGGCGATGCCGCGGCAGCCACGCGTGAACTCGCCCAGGTCGTTGAGGGGCGAGCCCATCATCGTGGTGTCGAGGTCGATGAGGGCCAGCGGGGCTCCCGCGCCATCGACGACCACGTTCGCCACCTTGGTGTCGTTGTGGACGATCTGACGTGGAAGGCGGTGCCACCGAGGCGCCGGGGTCCGGACCCAGATCGCGTCGGCCAGTCGTCGTAGTCGATCCAGGTCCTCGGTACAGCTCTTCCGGCGGCCGGCCTGATCCTGGTCGATCGCCTGCTCGAGGCGGCGCCAACGGTCGGCCGGGTCGTGGAAACGGTCGACGACGGTGACCACCTGCGAATCGTCCAGGTCGGCCAGTGCGGCAACGAACGAGCCCAGGTGGTGGGCGATGGCCGACCACTGTGGCGTGGGGTGATCGGCCGCCACCTGGCCCGGGATCCAGCGGTAGGCCCGCCAGATGGACCGGTCGGTGGTCTGATGCCAGGCCCGGCCGTCACCGCCGACGGCCAGCTCGATCGTGGGGTGCCCCAGCCGGCGCAACTGGGCGACGATCATCTCGGCGTTGGCCATGACGATCCGCCCGTCGGCGAACACCGGATTGAGCCGTTGGAGACACCAGCTGGTGCCGTCATCGCCGTGCACCCGGATCGTGGTGTTGATGTGGCCCTGCCCGATGGTCTCGATGCGATGCGGCGCAGTCGGCACCAGCGCGACGATCGCCTCGTCGAGGGTGCCGCTCACACGACGAGGTTGACGAGCTTGGGCGGCCTGGCGATCACCTTCCGGGGGTCACCACCGTCGAGGTACGCCGCGATCTTCTCCGAGGCGACCGCCAGGGCCACCGCTTCGTCCTCGCCGATGCCGGCCGACACATCGATGCGATCGCGCACCTTGCCGTTCACCTGCACGATCATGGTGACCGTGTCCTCCACCAGCTTGGTCGGGTCGGCCGCGGGCCATGGTTGTTCGTGGACGTGGGTCCCACGCCGACGTTGGTACAGCTCGGCTGCGGTGTGGGGCACGGTCGGCGCCAACAGGGTCAGCAAGGTGTCCACGGCGAAGTCGAGGGTCGCTCCGTGGGGCCCATCGCTCGACTGCACGTACCTGTAGAGGTCGTTGGTGAACTCCATGTAGGCCGCCACCGCGGTGTTGTACGACCACCGATCGAGGTCGGCGGTGACACGGTGGATGAGGCGGTGCGTGGCCACATCGATGGCCTCGTCGGCGGCGGTGGTCTTGCCCTGGCGGGCGTCGGCGACGACCTCGCCGTCGGGGATGGCCAGTCGCCACACCCGGTTGAGGAACCTGGCGCAGCCGTCGATCTGGAAGTCCTCCCAGTCGACATCCTCGGCCGGTGGCTTCACCTGGAGGATGGCCAGTCGCAGGCTGTCGGCCCCGTACTCGTCGATGATCGCCTCGGGCGTCACCAGGTTGCCCTTGCTCTTGGACATCTTGCCGCCGCCCATGCGCACCATGCCCTGGGTGAACAGCCGCCTGAAGGGCTCGCGCAATCGGGCCGGCGCATAGCCCAGGTCGGCGAGGGCCTTGGTGAAGAAGCGGGCGTACAGCAGATGCAGGATGGCGTGCTCCACCCCACCGATGTACTGATCGACCGGCAACCAGCGATCGACGGCTTCGAGCGCGAAGGGCAGATCCTCGTTGGCCGGGTCGGTGAAGCGCAGGAAGTACCACGACGAGTCGACGAACGTGTCCATCGTGTCGGTCTCGCGTCGAGCCGGCCCCCCACACGCCGGACACTCGGTGTGGAGGAACCCGCGGTGGCTGAGCAGTGGCGATTGTCCGCTCGGTTGGAACTCGATGTCGTCGGGCAGCAGCACCGGCAGCTGGTCGTCGGGCACGGGCACCAGACCACACGCCTCGCAGTAGAGCATGGGTATGGGGCATCCCCAGTAGCGCTGCCGACTCAGCAACCAGTCCCGGAGCCGGAAGTTGACCTTGCGATGGCCGATGGCCTGTTCTTCGAGCCACGCCGTGGCCGCTTCCTTGGCCTCGTCCACCGCCATGCCGTCGAGCCACTGGCTGTTGATGGCGGGACCATCGCCCGTGTAGGCCTCACCGTCGAAGTCGTCGGGAGGCGCCACCGTCCGCACGATGGGCAGGTCGTAGGCGGTGGCGAAGTCCCAGTCCCGCTGGTCCTGTCCCGGCACGGCCATGATGGCGCCCGTTCCGTAGGTCATCAGCACGTAGTCGGCCAGGAACAGCGGAATGGCGTCACCGGTGAAGGGATTCACCACACGGGATCCGGTGGAGACGCCCCGCTTGGTGATGTCACCCTCGGTGGACAGGCGATCGATCTCGGAGCGATCGGCGGCCTGCGCCCGAAACGCATCGACCACAGCGCGCTGATCGGCCGAGGTGAGCTCGGGCACCCGGGGGTGCTCGGGGGACATGACCGCGAAGGTCATGCCGAAGCTGGTGTCGGGTCGCGTCGTGAAGACCGGTAGCCCCTCGACGTCGGTGCGCGCGGCACCGGACTCGTCCGCGATGGGCAGTTCGAACTCGGCGCCCTCGCTGCGACCGATCCAGTTGCGCTGCATGGTCTTCACCCGATCGGGCCACTCGAGGTCGTCCAGGTCGTCGAGCAGCTCCTGGGCGTAGCGGGTGATCCGGTAGAACCACTGCTCCATGTCGTGCCGCTCGACCAGGTCGCCCGAGCGTTCGCAGGTGCCGTCGCTCAGCACCTGTTCATTGGCCAGCACTGTCTGGCAGCCCGGACACCAGTTGACCGGCGAGGTGTCGCGGTACACCAGGCCGGCCTCGTGGAAGCGCAGGAAGATCCACTGCCCCCACCGCATGTAGTCGGGGTCGTGGCTCTTCACCATCCGGCGCCAGTCGTACACCGCGCCGATGCGCTTCAGGGAGGCCGACAGGCGCTCGACGTTCGCGTCGGTGTGCACCCGTGGATGGGTGCCGGACTTGAGGGCCGCGTTCTCGGCAGGCAGCCCGAAGCTGTCGAATCCGATGGGCGAGAGCACGCCGTCGCCGCACATCGTCCGGTACCGCACCAGCAGGTCGCCGAAGGTGTAGTTCCGTACGTGACCGATGTGGGCCGGACCGCTCGGATAGGGGTACATCGACAGCACGTAGAACGGCGGTCGCGGATCGTCGTTGTCGATCTCGTACAGGCCGCTGTCGAGCCAACGCCGTTGCCACGTGACCTCGAAGTCCTGGGGTACGAAGGGGTCGGCCATCGGGCCATGCTAGCGACGCGCCCCCACGGCCACGGTGGTCCTTTCCGATCGGGGGCCCGGCTCGACACGGCGTCGGGCCCTTCGGCGATTCCGGCGTCCGGATCGGCGAGGACCGCTGCTAACCTTCGGAGTTCTCCGGGGCTATAGCTCAGTTGGTAGAGCGCTTCCATGGCATGGAAGAGGTCAGGGGTTCAATTCCCCTTAGCTCCACGGAATCGGCGGCCTCGGCGACCGGCGGTCGTCCCGAGCCTCCGCACCGCGCTCTAGGCACTCCAGTCGACCCGGGGCCGGTCGCCCCAGAGCCGCTCCAGCTCGTAGTACTCGCGGATCTCGTCGAGGAAGACGTGCAGGACGAAGTCGCCGTAGTCGACCAACACCCACTCGTGGGTATCGGTTCCTTCGGTGCGCAGCGGCTTGCGATCCCCCGTTCGGGCCATCTCCTCGTTGACGGCCTCGACGATGGCGCGCACCTGTCGGGTGTTGCGTCCCGACGTGATCACGAAGTGGTCGGTTATGGCCAGTACATCACCAACGTCGATCACCACCGTGTCGAGGGCCAGCTTGTCGTCGGCCGCTCGGGCCGCCCGACACACGTCGAGGTCGCTCACGAAGGCGCCTCCACCAGGTCGGCTCCGATGATGACGACGATGTCGACGTCGGCTTCTTCCTCGGCGACCACCTCCACCGGCACACCGCCCAGTTGGGCGGCGACGGATTGCGCGGTCGACACGTAGGCGGGGTCGTGGACCGCGACCACGGTCTCGGCCACGTCGAGGGCGAAGGCATTGCTGATGACCACCACCTTGCCACCGCCCTGTTCGACCGCGTCGGCGGCGACGTCGTGCAGCGACTGGTCAGTGGTTCCGTTCTCCACCTGCACCGAGGGCCGGGTGTCCTCGAACAGCTCCGGGAACACCACCAGATCGGCCACGACCGCCGGAGCGTAGGTCTCGTCGGCGAGGTAGAACGGTTTGCCTTCGCCGATCAGGGCCTGCTCGGCGGGAATGAGGTCGACCCGATGGATGCCCGACGCCAGCGCCTCCACGTACCCCGACGGCGAACCCAGATCGTGCTCTTCGATCTCGAGGCCGGCTGCAGCCAACTGGCGACCGACCTCCTCGATCCAGGTTTCCCACAAGGCTCGCTGCCGGTCGGCGCGCACGTAGCCGAACTCGTTGGGGCCCAGCGCCGAAACCACATCGAGCGCCGCCGACTCGTCCAGCTCGAGGCGCCCGCGGGCGAAGATGGGGTTGCCGTCCTCGTCCTCCAGCGAGGTGACCAGGCTGTACTCCACGGGAAGAGCCGGCTGCATGGCCGCAGCCCGATCGGCCGGGCTCATCTCGAACACCGAGTCGACCGAGATGCCCAGCATGCGTTCGAATCCGTTCCGGGCCCGCTCCACCCCCCCGCCCTCGTAGGCCAGGGCCAGGGTCTCGAGCGCCCCTGGCTCGGGCTCGACCGCCAGCTCGGCCGGGACGGCCAACACCCGCCCACCGGCGCTGCCGCTGAGTCCGATGAACGCGGCGCCGACCAGCCGGTCGTCCTCGTCGATGTCGAACACGATGGCGGTGGGACTGGCCACGACGAAGGCCAGGTAGCCCGCCGCTGCGGGATCGTCGACCCGTTCGCCGGTGACCTCGATCCCGCCGGTGGAACTGAGCACCGCGTCGCTCGCCTCCCGGGCCAGGAAGGGCACGGCCAGCGCGGCGACCAGGCTGACCAGCGGGAAGATCCATCGCCAACCGAACGCCGCCGGTCCAACCGTCTGTGCCGTCGTCGGCGCCGCATCGTTCACGCGGCGTCACCGTAGATGCCTCGCCGGGTGATCACCGCCAGCACCTCCGGGGGTACCAGGTAGTCGACCGGGCGACCGTCGCGAAACCGCTCGCGCAGGTCACTGCTGGAGATGTCGATCTGCGGGACGGGGACGTGCACGTACTCCCACGACTCGGGGGGTCGTCCGTTGCGCCGTCCCGGACGATCCACGACGACGACCGTGCATCGCTCGCGGATCTCGTCGGGTCGCTTCCACGTGTCGAGCCCAGCGGCGGCGTCGGCGCCGACCACGAGGAACAGTTCGGCGTCGGGGTCCTGGGCCGACAGCTCGGACAACGTGTCCGCGGTGTAGGTCTCGCCGCCCCGCTCGAGCTCGAGCGATGACGCGTCCAGGAGTGGGCTGGCCGCGACGGCCGCTTCCACCATGGCCAACCGGTCGGCGGGGGACGAGATCTGTCGGGTGCCGACCTTCTGCCAAGGCACGTTGGCCACCACCAGCAGCATCCGGTCCAGATGGAGGTCGTGGGTCACGTTGACCGCGGTGGCCAGATGGCCGACGTGCGGGGGATCGAACGTCCCGCCGAAGATCCCGATGCGCGTGCCAGCCACGGGCGGATTCTACGGGTCTGCCGGCCCGCAACTGCGGCGAGTCGGGCCGATCGGGCGGAAATTTCCGAGGGTCCTTTACACGGGCTTGCTCTTGCGTCAAGATACTGATGGGCAGAGCGCGGCCTCAGCGGGTGACGCATGTCATAGCATCCCGCGAGACGTGAGTGCGCAGATGTTGTTGAATTGAAGGCTTCCGCGCACTGCCGGGCGGAAAATCCCCCATCGCAGGGAATCGGCGCGTGGCCGATCCCGTTGGAAGAGATGTAATGAGTGACTCAGTAGGACAATATCTGAATGAGATCGGCATGGTTCCGCTCCTGAATGCTCAGGAGGAACGCGAGCTGTCGCAGATCATCGAGAAGGGCGCCGAAGCACGTGCCCGAAAGGAAGACGGAGAAACCGGGCGCGAGCTCGACCGGGCCGTCCGCCGAGCGGCGGTGGCCAAGGATCGGTTCATTCGGGCCAACCTCCGGCTGGTGGTGAGCGTCGCTCGCCGCTATCCCCTGCCCCCGGGCATGGAACTGCTCGACCTCATCCAGGAAGGCAACTTGGGCCTCGAGCACGCCGTCGACAAGTTCGATTGGCGCAAGGGCTTCAAGTTCTCGACCTACGCCACCTTCTGGATCCGCCAGGCCATCGGCCGGGCGCTCGACCAGAAGGCCAGCCTGGTCCGCCTTCCCGGTGACCGTTCGGCGAGCCTTCGGGCCGCCCTGCGGGCGGTTTCGGGTGACGGTGACGAGCTCGACGATGAGCACGCCCGCCTCCACCGACTGACCACCCCGACCTCGCTCGACCGCACCATCGGCGACGATGACAGCAACGAGCTGGTCGACCTGCTCCCCGACGCCAAGCCGGGCCCCGAATCCGAGGTCATGGCCCGCGTCGAGACGCAGATGGTCACCGATCTGCTCGACGTGCTCGACAATCGGGCCCGGTACGCGGTGGAACAGCGTTTCGGGCTCCACGACGGTCGCAAGCGCAGCTACCGCGAGGTGGGCGAAGAGCTCGGCGTCACCGCCGAAGCAGCTCGCCGTCTGGTCAAGCGAGCGGTCAACACCGTCCGCGAGCAGGCCGCCACCCGCGTCGACGCCGCCTGAGCGAACCATCCCAGAACAACACGAGGTGGTGGGTGCCCCTGGGCGCCCACCATCTCGACGTTTTGGGCCTTCGGTCGATAACCGGTTGGCGACGGACGCCACAACCTCCAGACTGACAACGTGAAACCCACGTGGAGCCCTGATTCGTGGCGGCGATCCGAGGCCAGGCACCAGCCCGTCTGGCCCGACGAAGCCGACCTCGACCGAGCGCGCAAGTCGCTGCGCGACCTGCCCCCGCTGGTCTTCGCGGGCGAGGCCCGCACCCTCACCGACCAACTGGCGGCGGTCAGCCGGGGCGAGGCGTTCCTGCTCCAGGCCGGCGACTGCGCCGAGTCGTTCGACTCATCGGCCGACTCCATCCGCGACCGTCTGCGCGTCATCCTCCAGATGGCGATCGTCCTCACCTACTCCGGTGGCCTTCCGGTGGTGAAGGTCGGCCGCATCGCGGGCCAGTTCGCCAAACCCCGCTCCAGCCCCACCGAGACCCGCGACGACACCGAACTGCCGTCCTTCCTCGGGCACCTGGTGAACGACGTGGGCTTCAGCGAGGCCGAACGCCAACCGGACCCCGAGCGGCTCATCACCGCCTACAACCGGGCGGCCAGCACCCTCAACCTGCTCCGGGCTTTCACCCAGGGCGGCTACGCCGATCTCAGCCAGGTCTCCAGCTGGAATCGCGAGTTCGTGGCCACCAGCCCGGCCGGCCAGCGCTACAGCCAGATGGCCGAGGACATCGATCGGGCCCTGCAGTTCATGACCGCGTGTGGGATCAGCTCGGTCAACACGCCCCAGCTGCACCACGTGGACTTCTTCACCAGCCACGAGGCGTTGGTGCTCGACTACGAGGAGGCGCTGACCCGCCAGGACTCACTCACGGGCAACTGGTACGACTGCTCGGCTCACATGCTGTGGGTGGGCGAGCGAACCCGCCAGCTCGACGGGGCCCATGTCGAGTTCCTCCGGGGTGTCGAGAACCCCCTGGGCGTCAAGATCGGCCCGACGGCCACCATCGACCAGGTCGTCGGACTCTGCGAGGCACTCAACCCCGACCGGATCCCCGGTCGGCTGACGCTGATCACCCGCATGGGAGCCGACGCCGTCGCCGAACGGCTTCCCCCTCTGCTCCGGAGGGTGACCGACGCCGAGCATCCCGTGGTGTGGGTCACCGATCCCATGCACGGAAACACGTACACGTCGGAGTCGGGCCGCAAGACCCGCCACTTCGACCAGGTGTTGGCCGAGATCTCGGGGTTCTTCGATGCCCACCATCGCGCCGGCACCATCGCCGGCGGGGTCCACGTCGAGCTCACCGGCGACGACGTCACCGAATGCCTCGGTGGATCCGACGAACTGGTCGACGGCGATCTCGAACAGCGCTACGAGACGATGTGCGATCCGCGCCTCAACGGCCGGCAGTCGGTGGATCTGGCGTTCCGGGTCAGCGAGTTGCTCCGCGGCTGAGGCGCCCGGGCCCGAGCGGCCCGTGAGCACCGCGAACCAGAGCGGAAGAAACCGGGCCGGACCACACGACGTTCCCAGCCGCGCGGGTCCTTCGGTGGCCGGCGACCGGCCGCGCCGCCGACGGCGCGGCCGTCAGACGAGCTTCTCGACGAACGCTTCCAGCTGGCGCAGGTTGCGCACCTCGAAGGTGCCGTCGCAGTGCTGGCTGTACTCGCCCACGATGGAGTCACCGGTGTCCCAGTAGCTCAGCGGTTCGGGATTGAGCCAGTGCACCTGACGGGCCTTCTCGCTGATCTCCTTGATGATCCAGCTCTGGCTGGCGTGGTAGTTGTTGCGGGCGTCACCCAGGATGAGCACGGTGGTCTTGGGACCGACATCCTTGGCGTACTTCTCCCAGAACACCCCGAATGCGTGGCCGTAGTCGCTGTGACCATCCACCCAGACCACGTCGGCCTCGGTGTTCACCCGGTGGACGGCTTCGGCGATGTCATCGACCCCTTCGAAGAAACGGGTGACTTCGTCGAGCCCGTCGATGAACACGAACGAGCGCACCTTCGAGAACTGGCTGCTGATGGCGTACACCAGGTGCAAGGTGAAGCGAGCGAACGCGGCCACCGATCCGCTGATGTCGGCCACCACCATGATCTCGGGCTTGTGGGGCCGCGGGTTGCGGAACTTGGGGTCGGCGGGAACACCGCCGTAGCTGAGCGACGCTCGTACGGTGCGGCGGAAGTCCAACGGCCCTCGTCGTCCATGGCGACGTTTGCGGGCCAGTTTCGCAGCTAGTTTTCGCGTGAGCGGGTAGATGGCCTTGCGCAGGTTGGCCATCTCGTCTCGGGTGGCGTGCATGAAGTCGACGTCTTCGGGCAGCGGTTTGCGCAGCGTTCGTGCCATGGCCTCGACCCCGCGGTCGGCCACCAGCATGCGCCGGATCTCGGCCTCGATCTCCTTCTTCAACTGATCGACGCGGGCCTTGTACTCGTCGTTGGCCAGTCGCTCGTCGAGCTTGCCCAGATCGGGCTGATCGTCGCGGGTCTCCTGCATCAGCCGGTCGAGCACGCCGTCGAGATCGAGGTTCCGCAACGTGCGGTACAGGTAGTAGGTGCCACCCACGGGACGGCCCGGCTCCATTCCGGCGTACTGACGGACGGCACTGCGGGCCAGCCCCGACATCATGGACTGATCGCCGCTCTGGAGGGCTCGGTACAAGAGCTCGGCCATCTCCTCCGGGGTGAGTCCCTGCCCTCCGCCCTGGCCCTGGCCCTGACCTTGGCCCTGCCCCTGGCCGTCGTGCTCGTCGGCATCGTCGATGTCGTCGAGGGCGGACGGCTCGCCGTCCTCGATGCTGTACTGCGAGCCCCGCAGCGAGAAGTACACCTCGAAAACCGTGTCGAAGGCCTGCCAGTGGTTGTTGTTCTTCACCAGGGTGGCCGCCAAGGCGTACTTGAAGGCGGCCCGATCCTCGATCGGTATGTACTTGATGGCCTCCATGGCATCGAGGTTCTCGGTGAGGCTCACCGGCAATCCGGCTTCGCGTAGCTCGTGGATGAAGCCACCCAGCAGCTCGAGGATGGGCGTGCTCTGAGTGACGCTCATCGGAGGCGGATCGTCACGGGACGAGCTCGTCGTTGGTGCCGAACTCCTTGACCACCTTGGTGATGTCGCTCTGGTATTTCAACAAGATGTTGACCGTCTCGGTTGCCGTCTTCTCGTCGATGTGTTCGACGCCGAGCAGCATGAGTGTCTGGGCCCAGTCGAGCGTCTCGGACACGGAGGGATGCTTCTTCAGCTCGAGCTGGCGGATGGAGCGAACGACGCGGGCGACCTGATCGGCCAGGTTGTCGGTGATGTCGGGCACCTTGGTGAGCACGATCTGCTTCTCCCGTTCCATGTCGGGATAGTCGACGTGCAGGAACAGGCAACGCCGCTTGAGTGCCTCGGACAACTCGCGGGTGTTGTTGGAGGTGAGAAAGACCAGCGGGATCTGCTTGGCGTGGATGGTGCCCAATTCGGGGATCGACACCTGGAAGTCGCTGAGGATCTCGAGCAGCAGCGCCTCGGTCTCGATCTCGACCCGGTCGACCTCGTCGATGAGAAGCACCACCGGGTCGTCGGCCCGGATGGCCTCGAGCAGCGGTCGGGTGAGGAGGAACTCGTCGCTGAAGATGTCCTCCTCGAGATCGGACCAGGAACCGTCCTTGTTGCGCTCGGCCTGGATGCGCAGCAGCTGCTTCTTGTAGTTCCATTCGTACAGCGCCTTGGACTCGTCGAGACCCTCGTAGCACTGGAGGCGTATCAGGCGGGCCCCGAGCATCTCGGCCACGCTCTTGGCCAGCTGGGTCTTTCCGGTGCCGGCCGGTCCCTCGATGAGCACCGGCTTCTCGAGGCGGTCGGCGAGGTACACCACCCCCGAGATCCCATC
>JAOUEE010000412.1 GCA_029858875.1 Acidimicrobiia bacterium | reverse complement strand
ACGCAGCGCGGCGACCTCGCAGCAAGTGACCGCGCGGGGTAGCGGGGGGATCTGCGCATGAGCCGCACGCAGTGCGGCGAACTCGCAGCAAGTGACCGCGCGGGGTAGCGGGGGGATCTGCGCATGAGCCGCACGCAGTGCGGCGAACTCGCAGCAAGTGACCGCGCGGCGAACTCGCAGCGAGTTACGGCGCCACGGCGGACCAGGCCTCGGCGACGGCCTCGTCGCCGAAGAGGTCCAGCTCGCCGCGACCCCGGCCCCACAGGAACAGCAGCAGGTCCGAGGCTCGGCCGCGGAGGGCGGCGTCACCCTTGCCATGTTCGTGCGTCGCGACCAGGACGCCATCGGCGGCGGTGAGCATCCACTCGCCGTCGCCGTCGGTGCGATGCAGGTGGAGCGATCCTGTCGGGTAGTCGGCGTTGGGGCCGCGCATCCGATGCTGCATGCCGACCTCGATCACCTCGTCGATGGCGTCGGTGGCGATGTCGCCCGGGATCGGGGTCTCGGCGACACCGGCCGCCCGTTGGGCGTCGACGCGGTGCACGGCGATCTCGGAGGCCATGCGGCGGAAGTAGAACGACAGGGTCGGAGTACCGGCCCAGCTCCATCCGGTCTGGTCGGGGTCGGCCTGAGCCAAGGCGTCGATGAGCGCGCCGGCCGACGTCTGGTACCACGACAGGGGGTCGGCTTTGGCCGACTGGTCGGGACGGGTCATCTCGGTTGTCGAGGCTCGGATCTGGGTGGCGGCGAAGTCGAACACATCGCCCATGTGCTCGGCCAGGGCGGTGTTGTCCCAGTCGGGACATGCCGCCACCGGGGCCAGCGGCGCGGCAGTCACGGCGGCGTCGAACAGGTCGCTGTCGGTGCGGATGGACTCCACGTAGCGCTCGGCGGGCAGGGGCAGCGACATGGGTTCCTCCGTGCTGATCAGCCGGCCGCCGTGCGTTGACGGGCCAGCTCGTCGCGGATGTGACGTTTGAGGATCTTGCCCTGGGCCGAGCGGGGCAGCATCTCCTCGGTGATGATCACCACCGAGGGGACCTTGAAGGCGGCCAGTCGTTCGCCCACGTGGTCCTGGATCTCCTCGACGGAAAGGGTGGCGCCCTCGCGCAGGTAGATGGCGCAGGCCAACTCCTCGCCCAGGCGCTGGTGGGGCAGGCCGAAGACGGCCACCTCGTACACCGAGGGGTGCTCGGCGATGGCCGCCTCCACCTCGATGCACCCGATGTTCTCGCCGGCCCGGATCACCACGTCCTTGGCCCGGTCTTCCACGAAGACGAAGCCGTCCTCGTCGATCCGGCCCAGGTCGCCGCTGCGCAGCCAGCCGTCGAGGAACACGGCGGCGGTCTCGTCGGGCTTGTTCCAGTACTCGCGGATGACCGTGGGACCGTAGAAGCAGATCTCGCCCTGGGTGTTCACCGGTAGGTCGTTGCCGTGCTCGTCGATCACCTTCATCTGCATCACCGGCACGGCCCGGCCGGCGCTGGATGGCTTGGCCAGATAGTCGTCGCCGCCGTTCTGGGGGCCGTAGGCGGTGGTCTCGGTCATGCCGTAGCCGATGCCAGGGCGACCGCGTCGGAACGTCCGGTCGACCCGCCGCACCAGGTCGGGGGCGGCCGGCGCTCCGCCTCCACCGATGCTCTTGAGGCTGGAAGTGTCGTACTTGTCGAAGTCGGCACACTCGAGCACGTCCTGCACCATGGTGGGCACCCCGACGAAGTTGGTGACCTGCTCCCGCTCGACGAGCTCCAACGCCCGACGAGGCTCCCACTTGAACATCATCACCAACTTGGTGCCGATGCCGAAGGCGCCCAGCATCACCGGCACACAGCCGGTCACGTGGAACAGGGGCACGGTCAGGATGAACGAGGGCAGAGTCGAGTCGTTGTCGTCGGAGCGCTCGATGCCCGCGTCGGCCTTGGCCGCCGCGGCCCGCATCGAATCGACCGTGGCCCGGCACCAGTAGCCCATGAGCGCGTTGGTGTGGCAGCGGTGGGTGGCCACCGCGCCCTTGGCGTTCCCCGTCGTGCCCGAGGTGTACAGGATGGTTGCGTCGTCGTCCGGCTCGATGTCGACATCGGGTGCCGGAGCGTGCAGGTCGATGAGGCTGTCGTAGGGGGTTGCTCCGGCCGGCCCGGTGGCGCATCGGACCACGATGGCCCGCACTCCGAGGTCGTTCAGTCGGACGGCGATGCGCTCCAGCCGTTCCTGGTCGGCGATGATCACCTCGGCCCCCGAGTCGGTGAGTCCGTAGGCCAGCTCGTCGGTACCCCACCAGGCGTTGAGGGGAACGGCCACTCCGCCGGCGCAGACGATCCCCACGAAGGAGGTGATCCACTCGGGGTAGTTGCGCATGGCGATGGCCACCCGATCGCCCTTCTGGATGCCGAAGTCGGCGATCAGCCGATTGGCCAGCGAGCGGCCATGAGCCACCACGTCGGCGAAGCTCCAGCGTTCGTCCTCGTAGACCAGGAAGTCCTGATCGCCGCGGGCAGCTGCCTGCTCGAACATGGCGGCCAGCGTGGCCGGGGCATTGGCGAAGACCTTGTAGGTCTGACCGCGGATCTCGGCATCGACCAGGGCGAAGGGCTGGTCGGGAGCAGTCACGGCGGCGCACGCTTCGTCGAATGACAGGGCCAAGGGAAATCCTCTCCGGGTCCGAGCCGCGGACCCTACTCGCGCCCGTCGACCGGTTCGACAGCGGGAAGGATCATTCGAATCGCGCACCCTGCTCGCGCAGGAAGTCCAGCCAGTTGCGGCCGGCGTCGGGCGCCAGCTCGCCCGGTTCGATGTGCACATCCACCAGGGTGCCCCGGTAGGCGAAGGGCCCGTGCGCCTCGAAGATCTCCCAGGACACGGGCGAACGGCGGTTGATGCCGATGTCGACACCTTGGAACGGCGCCATGCCGTAGAAGCCGGCGAAGGGGCCGCCCTCACCGACCTGGTGACCGTCGATCGACAACACCACATCCAGCTCGGTGCGCGACCTCGACACCAGGTCGCAGACGATCTCGGAGGAACCGATGGGGACCTGCCCGCCGGTCACGGTGGCCATCTTGCCGTACCCGTTGTGGACGTAGAGCAGCTCGCCCTGGTCGACGTACAGCCCGTAGCCACCGCCCTGGTCCCCATGGGCCAGGAGGTAGCCCTGGTCGC
>JAOUEE010000411.1 GCA_029858875.1 Acidimicrobiia bacterium | reverse complement strand
GTCGCGGACGAGGACCCCCGCACCGATGCACTCACCGCCGCATTGGTCAGCGAGTCGACGCGCATCATCCGTACCTCCGGCTGCGAGGGGTTGGTGGCACTGGTGGACCGGGAACGGCCCCAGCTCCTCCTCCTCGACGTCACCACGGTGGAACCCTCCGCCGAAGAGCGGGCGAACCTCGTCGATCAGCTCACGCCCCTGGCCCCTCTGGTCGTCATGGGTGAGGACGAAGATCAAGATCTCCGCCTCTGGTACATCACCCGCGGCGCGCAGGATTATGTGACTCGAGACACGATGTTCGGAGACCACCTGCTGTGGACGGTGATCGGGTCCTACGGTCGTTGGTCGTTCGAGCGGGCTCTGGCCTTGCGAAACGTGGAGCGGGCCGCCATCGAGCAACGGCTGGACCTCGCCCGGGACCTCCACGATGAAGCCATCCAGCGACTGTTCGTCTGCCGGCTTCAACTGGACTCCGTGGGGCCCGAGGCCGATGCGGTTGGTCGAGAGCTGGCCGAGATCATCGCCCACCTTCGATCGACCATTGGATACCTCATCGGAAGCGGTGCATCGGTTCTCGATGAGCTCCACCAGCTCTGCGAGCACCACACCGCGGCCGGCCAGCAAGTGGATCTCACCACGTCGGGCGAGCTGGTCGACATCTCCGAGCACGTCCGCCTGAACCTGCTGGATGCGGCTGTGACGCTGCTGACGATGTGTGTGGCGAGCAACACCGACATCCGGCTGGAGCTGGAGGCGAATGAACACCACATCGAGCTCCAGGCGCATTTCCTCACCGAGCGCTCCAGTCCCGGGCTCGAAGCGCGTATCGATCTCGGTCGCCTCACCAATGCGGCCTCCAAGATGGGTGGGCTGATGGGTTGGACCTGGACGCATGGCCTGGCTCGAGTCCGCTGGTCGGTGCCCACCACCTCGACACTGCGGATGGGCTGATCGCCGGCCTCTGCGCCGCTGACGTCAGTCGGATCGTGGAGCGATGCGGCGGGCTGTGAACCCCTGCAGCTCGGCGGCCAGGAGCGCCGCCTCCGTGCGTTGGCTCATACCGAGTTTCTGGAGCATGCCAGACACGTAGTTGCGCACCGTCTTGTCGGCCAGGTAGAGAGTCCGGGCGATCTCTCGATTGGAACGACCCTGGCCCAGGAGACGCAGGATCTCCCGCTCCCGGACCGTGAGGTCGGCGATACGGGGGTCGACTGGCGCCTCGCCGCTTTGAATCCGATTGAGCAAGTGGCCGGCGACCGAGGCGCCGAAGAGTGCTCCTCCCGAGGCGACGGCCCGGAGCCCAGCTACGAGGTCGGCGCTGGATATGTCCTTGAGCAGGCAGCCCATCGCTCCGGCCTGGATGGCTGCCAGGGCCGACTCCTCGCTGGTGAAGGCGCTGAGTACCACGTACTTGATGGTGGGGTCTTGCGGGACGAGCGCGGCGCAGACATCGATCCCGTTCCCGTCCGGTAGCTCGATGTCGATGATGACCACGTCAGGCTTCGAAGGGAGGATCTTGGCCATGGCCTCGGCCGCACTGGCGGCTTCGCCGGCGCTCTGAACGCCGCTTCGGGCCAGGGCCTCGCGTAGACCCATTCGCACCAAGGGATGATCGTCGACGACGAAGACCCGGATGGGCTCGCCGTCGGTTGTCATGTGACATCCCGATTCGAACACTCTCCGGGCGGCGTCGTCACGACACCGGCCAGCCGGAATCAGTGGGTATCGACACCCACCAGTCGACGCGGGTGAGGCCGTCATGCCGGCTGCGACGCAGACCGCCGCCGAACTTGGCGGCCCGGCGTTCGAGATTGGACTGCCCGTTCCCGGAGGCGGTCGCACCACCGAACCCGCAACCGTCGTCCGTCGTCCGGACGCGGATGTTGCGACCCGAGCGCGTCACCTCCACCACGATGGAGCTGGCCGAGGCATGGCGAAGGGCGTTCACCAGGAGCTCCTGTGCCGCGGCTCGGACATGGCGATCGACCGAGGTCGGAAGGGGCGAAAGGTCGCCGGTCACTTGGATCCGCGGGCCAGAACGTGTCGTGGCCATGCCTGCCAGTTGGCGAAGCCAGCTGCCGAACCCATCCTTGAACGAATAGAACGTGCCGTGCCGAAAGCCGTATGCCACCTCGGTGACCATGGGGGAGAGGCGCTCCAGAGCCGGATCGTCTGATGTGCTCAGGTCCTCGGCGAGTCGTTCGATCCGGCGAACGGCTTCGTAGAGCATCGGCTGAGCCGACGACATCCGGGCCGAGAGCATTCCCGTTCTCACCGTCACTTCGGCCAGTTGGCGGCGCCGTTGCCAGCGGGCGAGGGAGACCTGGATAGCGGTTGGCAACAGGCGGTGACCCAGATCGGCATGGTTCATGTACTCGGTGGCGCCGGCCCGGATGAGCTCGTGGCCGATCGGCTCACGGGGATGATGACTCACGACGAGGACCGGATGATCGGCCCGCTGACCGGTAAAGCTGTGGAAGGTGGCGGCGCCCTGCGAATCGGGCAGGTCGAGGCCCAGCAGGACGAGCGCCGGTCGCTGCCACGTGAGCCGGAGAGCGTCGGAGAGCGTCGTCGCTCGTTCGATCGACTCGGTGTCCTCGGCCAGCTCCTCGGTGATGAGCTCGATGACGCGTTCTTCGGATTGAACGATCAGCCGGGGAAGACCCTCGGAGCTGCCGATATCCGTCATACTGACACTATCGTCGAGTTACCTACCAAACCTGAGATGTGCGTCAGACGGGCTTCCCTTGGGGTTCTGAGTATGTGACGTCATTGCCAGGTCGGGAGGTCGCCGTCACCGAGGCGATCGGTGGTGGACTCACCGAGCGTTCCGCTTGGGCGAGGGCGTGACGGTCCACCCTGGCGGTGCCGTCGTGGGGCTGCGCATCGAGCACTCGGATCGCCTCGGGCAACCTTCGGCCCGCCTTGGCGATCGCGGTCCCGATGTTGCAGCTCCTCGAGGGTCGGGGAGTGTGATCGCGACCGGTCAGCACCACCGCGACACCCATCACCCACTCCGACCGGGGATCGCCGTCACCTCCGCCGCGGGCGGGTGGGTGCCGAGAACGGATTCGACCTCGGCGACATCGATCCAGCTCGTGGTCGCGGCTGGGCCTCGGATTCGGTCGTGAGCCGAGGACTTCGCGTTGTCACCGGC
>JAOUEE010000085.1 GCA_029858875.1 Acidimicrobiia bacterium | reverse complement strand
ATCGGGGCACCCGTCACGGTCAACAACTTCGTGTTCCTGGCCCGCTACCACTACTACGACGGCATCATCTTCCATCGCATCATCAATGGGTTCATGTGCCAGGGCGGCGATCCCACCGGTACCGGTCGGGGCGGACCCGGGTACACCTTCGCCGACGAGCTACCCAAACCCGGCCGCTACGAGGTCGGTTCCATCGCCATGGCCAACGCGGGTCCCAACACCAACGGCAGCCAGTTCTTCCTCGTCAGCGGGGCCAACGGGGTGGGCCTGCCGCCGCAGTACTCGTTGTTCGGGAAGGTGATCTCCGGCTTGGACGTGCTCGAGGAGATGCACAACGTCCCCACCGACCGTTCCGACCGACCCCTCACGGACGTGGTGATCAACTCGGTGACCATCACCGAAACGGACTGAACCCGGCCGGTCGCCCGGCCGTGGGAGTCAGCGAGCGCCGGCGCCGGCGAGGAGGGCCTCGTTGGGGTTCTCGGGCAACTCGGTGAGCGGCTCGTCCAGTTCGGCCACCGTGGGACCAAAGCGGTCGGCCAGCGGCTGGAGGGCGGCCAGGTCGAAATCGTAGAAGGCGGCCGCGTTGGCGCCGAGGATGGCGGCCTTCTCGTCGGCCGACCGCCCGGTGAGGACCTGACGCAGGTGCTCGCGGGTGAACGGGTGGGTGCCCTCGTCGTGGGGGTAGTCGCTGCCCCACATGAACCGGTCGATCCCGGTGATGGCCATGGCGTCGACATCGGCCGGTCGGGGCTGGCTCACACCCATCCAGCAGTTCTGGCGGAAGTAGTCACTGGGCAGCTGCGGCAGGAGCGCTTCGGGCCGGTACCGGATCTCGCCGGTCGCCCCGGTGGAGCGGATGCGCTTCATGGTGGTGTCCATCTGATCGAGCAACGGTGGCACCCATGACGAGCCGGTCTCGGTGAGCACGACTCGGAGGCGGGGGAAGCGTTCGAACACGCCCGACAGGATCATGTGCACCAGCGGCCGTTGCGAGTAGAAGCCGACCTCGCTGATGTAGAGGATCATCGACGAGCGATGGGTGCCGTAGTCGGGGGCGCCGGTGCCGCCATGGATGTTGACGGGGATGTCGAGGTCTTGGAGGGTGGCCCACAGGCGGTCGTAGTCGTCGTGATACAGCGGCTTCACCCAGGTGGCGTCGGGGGCGACGTTGGGGAGCAGCACCCCGCCGCGCAGTCCGTGCTCCTTGATCCAGATGGCGTCCTCGATGGCGTCGTCGATCGAGTTGACGAAGATCTGGCCGATACCGGCTCGACGTTCGGGGGTCTCGGCGCAGAAGTCGACCAGCCAGCGGTTGTGGGCGTGGACGCCGGCCCGTCGATGTTCGTAGTCGTCGGGCCGGGGTGGGCCGGCGAACAGCACGAAACCGGGGAAGAAGGGCGGCACCGTGTTGGGGAACAGCACCTCGGCCACCACGCCGTCGGCCTCCTGCTGCTGCCACCGCACGTCGCTGTCCCAGTTGCGCGTTCGCCGGTCGTCCTTGAGGTCCTTCCACGGGTTCTTGTACTCGCCCCGCCAGGCGTCGAAATCATCGTGGTACTTCGGGTCGAGGTATTCGCGGTAGTCGGCGTGGCTGCCGCCGGCGTGGCTGTCGGCGGTGATGATGGTGAAGTGGTCGCTCGGGTCCATACGTGCCTCCGGGCAGATGCGCTCGGGCCGAGCCTAGATCGCCGACCGGTCCCGGTAGCAAGGTCACGGTCGGGTCCGATGGTCGGGCGCGGGCGGCGGTGGGTCGGATCACTCGGCCAGCAACCGGCCGACCGCGGCCCCGGCGAACCCGGCGGCCGCGGCCACCGCGAAGACCAGGAAGAAGGTCTCCGGTGCGTCCGATTCCCCGACCATGGCGGTCAGGATCGTCATGCCGGCTGCCACGCCGATCTGTGACGACATCTGGAGCAGGCCACCGGCCACGCCCATGTCGCGCTCGTCGACGCTGTGGCCGACCGATCCCACCAGCGCGGGCCGGGTGAGCCCCTGACCGATGCCGCTGCACGCGATGCCCAGTACCACCCCGGCCACCAGCACCGCCGACGCCGAGAAGGCGACCGCCATGAGGGCGGCGCCGAGGATCGTGCCACCGAGCACCACCAGATTCCGGGTTCCCAGACGGGTCTCGAGGTGGCCGGCCGCGCTGGACGCCGCCCCGAAAGCGAAGGGACGGGGCAGCATGATGAATGCGATCACGGTCGTGGAGTAGCCGAACACCCCCTCGAGCAACAACGGGGTCACCACGAATCCGCCCATGTACGCCGCGCTCACCAAGGCCTGGGCGCCGATGGCCACGGCGAAGCCCCGCTGGCGGGCCATCGTCAGGGGTACCAGCGGCGCGACCGCCCGCCGTTCGATGGCGACGAACAGCGCCGCGGCCACCGGTGCGGCGATGAAGCACCCGATGAGGAGCGGATGGTCGATGCCCCACACTCGGACCCGGTTGAGCGCGAACAACAGGGTGGCCACGCTGGTGCCGAGGGCCAGGGCACCGGGAATGTCGAAGCGCACATCGGTGCGGCGTGCAGTCTCGGGGAGGACCGGGAGCGCGAGCACCACCGCCAGCACGGCCAGCGCGGTCTGGAGGACGAACAACACCCGCCAGCTGGTGAGGTCGACGAGTGGCCCTCCCGCGATCACCCCGATGCTGGGCGACACCGCCGCGGTGGCGGCCCAGTAGCCGAGGGCCTTGCTGCGCTCCTCCCCCTCGAAGAGCTTGATGATGTAGGCCATCGCCGCGGGGCCGGTGACGGCGCTGGCGGCCTGGGCCAGGGTCCGCAACACGATGAGCTCGCCGATGGTGCGGGCCAGCGGGGTGATGGCCAGGGCGGCTGCGGCGAAGGCATAGCCGCTCAGGTACACACGACGATGTCCGTAGAGATCGCCCAGTTTCCCGGCGATCGGCGTGAAGACGGCGAAGACCAGCACCGGTGCGGCCAACACCCAGTTCGCGTCGGCCTTGGTGGAACCCAGGTCGCCGGCGATCTCGGGAATCGAGGCCGAGAGCACGGTGATGGGGAAGGATCCGGCGGCCATACCGAACAGGCAGACCACGAGCACCCGGCGGGTCGACACCATGCGTCCCGACGGCGTGCGCACGGTGGCGCGGGGGCCGTCGGTCATGGTCATCCGGAACAGGGTAGGAGCGTTCCCCGAGACCGAGCGGTGACCGCTGTCGGTCGTCGGATCGGTGTCGGGCGGTGGACCCCCCGGGGGCGGGGCGGACGGCGACCCCGTTAGCATCGGCGCCCGTGAGCGCTGCCCCCATCGGTCTGCTGGTGAACCCCCGGTCGGGAAGCGACGTGCGGCGGGCCGTGGCCGCCGCAGCGAGCTCCACCTTCGAGGACAAGATCAGCATCGTCCGTCGGGTGGTCCTCGGCGCCCTGGAGCACGGGGTCGACCACTTCGTGACGATGCCCGACCATCACCGGATCGTTGCCCGAGCCACCGAGACCATCCGGGCCGCTCGGGTCGAGGTGCTCGACGACCTCGCCATCACCCACACCGAGGACGACAGCCGACGGGCCGCCGCGGCCATGGCCGAGCGGGGCTGCCTGCTGGCCGTGGTGCTCGGCGGTGATGGCACCAATCGGGTGGTCGCCCAGGGTTGGCCCCAGGGCGCGCTGCTGCCCATGTCCACCGGCACCAACAACGCCTTTCCGTACTATGTCGAGCCCACGGTGGCCGGTACGGCAGTGGGCCTGTTGGGCAGCGGCCAGGTGGCGCTGGACGATGTGGCCCTCGTGCAAAAGGTGATCGGCGTGCGTCACGGCAACGAACGCGACCTGGCACTGATCGATGCGGTGGCCGTCACCGATCCCTACGTCGGCTCGCTGGAGCTGTTCGATCCCGACACCATGCAGGTGGCGCTGCTGGCCCGAGCCGATCCGGCCGCCATCGGCTTCTCGGCGGTGGGTGGGCTGATCGAGCCGGTGGCTGCGGGCGAGGCCGAGGGACTGTTCCTGGAGTTCGCGGCGGTCGAGAACAGCCCCGCACTCGTGGTGCGGGCGCCCACGGCGCCGGGTCACTACAGCAGCATCGGCGTGCGGTCGGTGCGTCGCGTCGGCCCCGGCGAGGAGATCGCCGTGGCCGGACCGGTGCTTCTGGCCTTCGACGGTGAGCGCAAGCGGCGGGTCCGCGAGGGAGAGGTGGCCCAGCTCTGGATCGAGCCGGCTGGGCCTCGGGTGATCGATGTGCGGGCAGTGATGCACCGAGCCGCGTCCGACGGGGCCTTCGTGACCCGTTGAGCCCTCAGTCGGTGGGCGGGTCCGGCTCGGCCGGCAGCTCGATGCGGGCCAGCCACAGACCGGGAGCGTCGATCTCGTTTGGGGTGGGCAGCGTGTCGCTGCTCTCCCACAACCGCGCCAGCCCCTCGTGGCCGGCCCGCTCGACGACGCCGGCGACGAATGCGTGCCCTCGGTCGTACTGCTCCTGGGTCAGTTCCAGCCCGAAGATCCGCTCGACGAAACGATCGGAGGCATCGGCCTCCACGCGCCGGCGCCGCAGCGCCTCGGTGAGCATCGGGTAGCTCTCGATGAGCCGGGCGCCGACCTCGTCCATCACGTGATCGACATACCCCTCGATGGCGGCCACCAGGGCGGCAAGGTACGGCAGGATCTCGCGTTGCTCGTCGGTCTGCACGACACCGAGCACCGCGTCGGGGTCGCCGATGACCTCCTGGAGCGCACCCAACCCCTCGGGACCACCGGCCAGGTCGATGGTGCCCAGCTTCTCCTCGAGTGCCGACGGATCGGGGCGAAAGGCCCGGGCGTGGTCGCGGAGCAGCGTGAGCAGCCGCTCGCGCACGTGCCCCACGTTGAGCACCGCGTGGTGAGCGACCTCGTTGAGGCAGACCCACAGCGTGAGGTCTTCGCGGGGAAGCGACCAGTCGGCCCCGAACTCCTCGATGTTGGGGACCACGACGAAGAGGCGGTCGCTGGGCGGTCGGGGGATGGGGAGGTCGTACACGCCCAGCGAGCGCCGGCCGAGGTGGCCGACCATCGATCCGGTGGTCATCGACAGCATCAGTGGCCCCATCATCTGGAACAACCCGGCGAACATCGAGGACATGGGGTCATCGTCGGGGAGGTCGACGGGCTGGTCGGTGAGACCGGAGGCCAGGGACTCGGACATGGCGCTGATGATCGGGTCGTAGGCATCCATGCTGCGCTGGACCCAGCCGGCGCGGTTGACCGCCTCGATCACCAGTGCGCCGGATGAGACGGTGAGCCCGGTGGCCTCGGCGATCTGGAGCTCGGCGACACGGGCCAGCTGTTCGATGCGGATGCGGGATTCGGGATCGACGTTGTTCTCGGACTTCCCGTCGGTGGCGACAGCCATGGCCAGCTGGCGGGCCGCGTCGGTTCCCGCCAGTCCCGATCCGCCGAGGAGTCGGCCCAGATCTCCGAACATGGGCAGCCCGCCGAACGGGTTCTCCGGTTCGAGTGGATCGTCATCGCTCACGAGGGCATGGTATGGGCGATGGCCCGACACTTCCTCGCGACCTCGACGTCGCTGCTGACATGACCATTGTGGTGACCGGTGCCGCCGGTTCGGTGGGTCGACGCGTCTGCGAGCGCCTGGCCAGCACGTACAGCGGTGAGATCCTCGGGCTCGACCTGCGCGACCCCGACCCGGTGCCGGCGGGCACCGAGTTCAAGATGCTCGACTTGTTGACCGCCGATCTGTCCAACGTGTTCGAGGGGGCCCACACGCTGGTGCATCTGGCCTCCGCGCTCGCGCCCGACGGCACCGCCAACGTCGATGGCCGCATCGACCTGGCCATCGCCCGACGGGTGCTCGACGCCGCGGCCCATGTGCGCCAGGTGGTCCTGGTGTCGACGGCCATGGTCTACGGCGCCTGGCCCGACAATCCCATGCCGCTCACCGAGGACGCGCCGGTGCGGCCCGTTCCCGATCTGGGTTTCGCCGTGCAGAAGGCGCAGCTCGAACGACTGGGGCTCGATTGGCGCACCGACCATCCCCGAGGGGTGCTCACGGTTCTCCGGCCCGCGGTGACGGTGGCCGAGGCCCGCCCAGGCGGCCTGGCCCGCATCCTCCATTCGGCCATGACCATCGCGAGCGAGGAGGGCGATCCTCCGGCTCAGTTCCTGCACGCCGACGATCTGGCCTCGGCCGTCGCCATGGTTGTGGAGCAGCAGATCGACGGGGTGCTGAACGTGGCCCCCGACGGCTGGATCCCCGCCGAGGACCTGGTCGCCCTCGCCGGACCCAAACCCCGGCTGCGGCTACCGGGCTGGCTGGCCCGCCGGTTCACCGCCGCCCGCTACCGGTTGGGCCTGGCTCCCACGCCACCCGGGATCCTGCCGTACACCACCCACTCCTGGGTGGTGTCCAACGATCGGTTGAAGGGACTGGGTTGGTCGTCCACCCACAGCAACGAAGAGGCCTATGTGGCCGGCCACGCGCCCGGTCCCCTCGACATGTTGACCGCTCGGCGCCGTCAGAGCCTGGCGCTGGGGGCCACTGCGGTGGTGGCCGTCGGCGCGGTGGCCGCCGTGGTGCTCGGCATTCGTCGCCTGCGCCGGCCCACCCGCTGAGTCCGCGATCGACCCTCCCCGAAACGGTCGCGTGGTTCCCCGGTTGATCGCGGGGCACGACCACTGGGCGCCGGGTGTGGGGTGGCCAGTCCCGGCTCAGTCGGTGACCAGCGGGCGCCGGCCGAGGGTGACGGTGGGCTCCATCTTCTCGTCGCGCCGGAGCACGGAGAGGGTGATCGCTTCGCCGGGCCCCAGCGCGTGGAGCCGGGACACCAAGGCGTCGGCCGAGGTGACCGCTTCGCCGTCGAGCTTGGCGATCACGTCACCGGTGCGCAGGCCGGCATCGAAGCCGGGGCCGTCGAAGATGACCGCCTCGATGTCGACGCCAGGGCCGTCGTCTCGATCCGACACCTCCACGCCCAGCCACGCCTCGTGACGCACGGTGCCGACGTCGATGATCTGGGACGCCACCGACTGCACCACCTCGATGGGGACGACGAGGGCGTCGTAGGTGCTGCCGGCCACGACGCTGGCCAGGCCGACCACCGCTCCGGCGTCGGACACGACGGCGCCGCCGAGCTGGGCCGGCGTGAGCGGGGCGTCGAGCACGGCCAGGTCGTGGTGGGCCCGGGCCTGGCGGTCGACGACGGTGGCTCCGACCCGCACGACGCGGCTGGCGGTGGGCGTGCTGCGGCCCGATCCCACCACGGCCACCGGATCACCCAGCTGCAGATCCATCGATTCGGCCCGCACCGCGGCCGCCACGCTGGCGTCGGCCTGGACGACCGCCAGTGCGCTCACCGGGTCGGACCCGATGACCGAGCCCGACACCTGGGCGCCGTCACTCAGCGTGACCGTCACCTGGTCGGCCCCAGCGACCAGATCGGCCGTGGTCACCAAGTGGCCGTCATCGCGTATGAGGATGCCACTCCCGGTGCGGGTCTCGCCGTCCACCTGCACGGTGATGCCGGCCACCGAGACCTGAGCCGGCACCCCGACCTCGGCGGCCCACTGCTCGGGTTCGACCACCCGAGGCTCGGTGGTGATGGTCTGCACCGCCACCCGTTCCTGCACAACGATGAGATCGGGATCGAGCTGGCCGATGCTGACGAAGACGGCGGCCACGGCCAGGGCACCGCCCAGCGCCGAGAACAGCGCCACGCCCCACGGGCGCTTTGTCACCACCGGCGCGGCGTTGGCCGCTGCCATCAACGCGCCGATCTCGGCCGGATGACGCCACACACGATCGGCGGGGGGAAGCACCTCACCGAACTCGTCGTCGTGGCCGTTTTCACTCACGGTGTTCGAGGTTACTGAGGACTTGCTCGCGATAATTCGCGGGCCGGCCAGAATCTCATCGGGGGACACCCCGCTTGCCGTCCGGGGGAAAGGCAGCGGAGAATGGCCCCGTGCTCACCCCTCCGTCCGACGATCGACCCACCTGGGTCGGTCTGTCGGACTCCGTGCTCCCTGTCGATGCGGCCCTTGCGTGGGCCGTTCGGGCCGACTGCGGCGCGGCCGTGCTGTTCAGCGGCACCGCCCGGGATCACTCCGTCGGCCGTCCCGATGTGTCCCTCCTGGAGTACGAGGCCTACGAGGAGCAGGTGGAGCCTCGACTGCTGGCCATCGATGAGGCGGCACGGGGGCGTTGGCCCGATCTGCGACGACTGGCCATGCTGCACCGGGTCGGCGCCGTGCCCGTGGGCGAGTCGGCGGTGGTGGTCGTGGCCTCGTCGCCTCATCGCGACACCGCCTTCGAGGCCGCTCGATTCTGCATCGACGAGCTGAAGGCCACGGTGCCCATCTGGAAACGCGAGGTCTGGGCCGACGGTGAGAGCTGGGGACTCGAACCCCAACACATCTCCGAGGTGGGTTCATCATGAGCTCCGCCATCTTCTTCCTGGCCCTGGCCTTGGGCCTGATGGTCGCCGGGTCGTTCGTGCTCTGGCTCACCCATCGCCGGCCCACCATAAGTGACGACCGCTCGGTCGACGACTTCCGCCGCAATCTCCGAGCCCTCGATCCCGAGGCGCTGGAGCCCGGCGACCACCTGCCTCCCAGTCAACCCAGCCGGGGCGCCTGACATGGCTCGGGATCTGGCGATCGACCTCGGGACGGCGAACACGCTCGTCTACGCCAGCGGCGAGGGCATCGTCTTGAACGAGCCGTCGGTGATCGCGCTCAACAGCCAGACCAAAGACGTACTGGCCATGGGCCACGAGGCGTGGCAGATGATCGGCCGAACGCCGGCCCACATCGTCGCCGTTCGCCCGCTGCGCAACGGAGCCATCACCGATTTCGATGTCACCCAGCGGATGATCCGACTGCTGCTCCAGCGCGTCGGGGTGAGCCGGTTCAACCGACCCAAGGTCGTCATCTGCGTTCCTTCCGCCATCACCGCCGTCGAGCGGCGGGCCGTCACCGAGGCAGCCCGGCGGGCCGGGGCGGCCGATGCCCGGCTCATCGAGCAGCCAATGGCTGCGGCCATCGGTGCCAACCTGCCCATCCACGAACCCATCGGCAACATGGTGATCGACATCGGTGGCGGGACGTCGGAAGCCGCGCTCATCTCGCTGGGCGGCGTGGTCGCCATCGAAGCGGTCCGGGTCGGCAGCTTCGACATCGACAGCACGATCCAGTCCTACGTCCGGCGCGAATACGGGATCGCCATCGGTGAACGGACCGCGGAGGAGATCAAGGTCAGCATCGGGTCGGCCGCCCCCACCGAAGGGGAGATGCGGGCCGAGGTTCGGGGCCGCGAGCTCATGAGCGGCCTGCCGAAGACGGTGGTGCTCACGCCCGAGGAGATCCGCACCGCCATCGACGAGCCCGTGACGGCCATGGTCGACGCCGTCCTTACCTGCCTGTCCCAAGCACCGCCGGAACTGGCCCAGGACCTCATCGTGCAGGGCATCCACCTGGTGGGCGGCGGTGGCCTCCTGCTCGGCCTCGACCAACGCATCGCCCGCGAAGCGGAGGTACCGGTGCGGCTGGTCGACACCCCGCTCGAGTGCGTGGTGCTCGGCGCCGGTCGGTGCATCGAGAGCTACGAGGCCGTGCAGGCCATGTTCATCGACAGCCGCCGCTGACCGGACACCGGCTCTCCGGTCACCGCGGTCCGACTCCGCTACAGGTCGAGGAGGTCCTCGGCGACCTGGCGTACCTGCCAGTCCCGGTCCTCCGACGCGCCGCGTAGGGCCGCAGTGACCTCTGGCCCGTCGAAGGGGGCCAGGGCCACGACGGCTCGTCGGCGAACGGTGGCGATGTCGTCCATCGCCGCGAGCACCGTGGCCAGGCCGTCGGGGTGGCCCACGGCGCCCAGGGCGGCGACGGCCGCTTCCCGGCACAGGGCGTCGGCGTGGCCGGCCGCGATCCGGCGGAGATGCTCGTGGTCCAGCGCGTGGTAGCCGCGCTCGCCGGCGGCCCAGGCCGCCATCTCCACCACACGGTCGTCGGGGTCGGTGAGAAGGGGGGTGAGCGTCACCTCGGGGTGTCCGGCGGCCAGTTCGGCTGCCCGGCGGCGGACGGTGGCGTCGGCGTCGGAGAAGGCGCCGACCAGGGTGTCGGCGTCGAGGCACGCCATGCGGTCCAGCCCGGACAGGCCGAGACGGCGAATGCCGGGATCGATGTCGGATCCTGCCTCTCGCAGCGTGGTCTCGTCGCCGAGATGCCCGGCGGCGGCGACCTGGCGACGCCGTTGCGCCACGGAGCGGTCCGGATCCCCGGGGACGCTCAAGTCGGCTCGCTCGTTACCGAAGGAGGTTCGACAGTCATTCCGAGGAGCGTAGGGCGTGAGTTACATCGTGGTCTTTTCTGGCCCAGGCGGCGACGAGGAGGTCGTGCTCTGCCCGACCATCGACGCCGCCACATCTCTGGCCGAGGACCTGCGGAACCGCCGGGCCATCGCCGATGTTCGCCTCGGACGGGTCGAGCCGATCGCGTTCACGTTCGCGCCGCAGTATCGCGTCAACATAGACGAGAAGCGGCCCGAGCCGGTGACGGCGCCGCCGACCGCGTTGGTTGATCGGCCACCGACGACCCGCTCCGAACCCGTTGCCTCCCGGTCCGAGCCGGCTCCGGTCGAGCCGGCTCCGGTCGAGCCGGCTCCGGTCGAGCCGGCTGCCGATCCCCGTCGCGTTCGGCCCGGTGAGCTGACGCCGGCCGAGATCGCCGAGATGGTTGCCATCGACGAGGCCGTGGCGCCGCTGTCGGCCGATGACCCCATGGTGCAGGATGCCCTGGCCAGTCGGGGCAACGCCGGACCCCGTCAGAACGGGCTCTTCGGTCGCTGACCCCCGACCGGCGGTCAGCTGGCGGTCTGCTCGAGGAAGTATCCGGCGGCGACGACCAGTATGCCGATGACGCCGGCCAGCACCAGGCCCAGCACGAGCACCAACGCAGCCAGCACGATGAGCGACCGCGTACGCTCCCACCACTGCACCTGGGCGGCGTCGCCGACGACGGGTGGCTCGGGCGGTCGGGTCCCCAACCCGACCTGCATCCACCACGGCCGCTCGCGTCGACCGAGGAAACCCGGCGGCGTCTCGTGATCGGTGGACTCGGGAGGCATTCCCGCGGCGAGGAGCAGCATCGACGGTAGCCACGCCGGGCAGGCGCACCAACTGGCGGCCCGGATCGTGGCAGGCTGGTCGGCACCGGGTCGGCCGCAGCACGCGGCGAAGGCGGTAATGACTACGACTGAGACTGACAACGCCGAAGAGGACACGGTGACCGCAACGATATCTCCACTGACCCCGGGTGGGGAGCCCGAACCCGAGTGGTCGCAACGCTGGCGACGGCAACGCCGATGGATCCTCGCCGGGGTGATCGCCGGTGTGGTGGTGGCGATCGTGGTGGGCGGCTTCGTGATTCGGGTGCCCAAGGTGGCGTTTCGGCCCGGTGGTGTGCAGGCCACGTCCGGCCTGGTGGTGGTCCAGGGAACCGACACGTTCGAGTCGAACGGCGAGATCTTCTACACCACCGTGCAGATCCCGCGGCTGACGCTGTGGGAGTGGCTCTGGTTCGACAACTTCGACGACGCGGTCGACGTCTTTCCCGAGGAGGACGTCTTCGGTGCCCAGACTCCGTTGGAGACGCAGCTGTGCAACGCCCAGATGATGCGGACGTCGAAGTCCTCGGCCACGCTCGTGGCGCTGGACTCGCTGGGCTACGAGCCGATCTCGCCCAGTGGCGCGGTGATCGAGCGCGTGTTCGACGACACGCCGGCCGACCGCGTCCTCGCGTGCGGTGATGTCATCGTGGCCGTCGGGACGACCCCGGTGACGACGAGCCGCGAGCTACGCGACGCGGTGATCGGCAAGGGTCCGGGTGAGGTCATCTCCGTCGAGGTCGAGGACTTCGACGGAGGGGTACGGACCGAGGAGATCGTGCTGGGCGACAACGGTGAGGGCGATGGGTTCCTCGGCGTCAGCACGGGCACGCGGTTCGACCAGAACGAGCTCCCGTTCGATGTCGCCATCGACACCGGCGATGTGGGCGGGCCCTCCGCCGGGCTGGCCTTCACGTTGGCCATTCTCGACACGCTGACCGAAGGCGATCTCACCGGCGGGGCCGAGGTGGCGGTCACCGGCACCATCCGGATCGACGGCAGTGTGGGACCGGTGGGTGGGATCCGACAGAAGGTGATCGCCGCCGACCGGGCCGGCGCCGACCGGTTCCTGTTCCCGGTGCAGCCGGGCTGTGAGGATGTCGCCCTCGAGTGCCCGCGTGATGAGATCTACGCCAGCGCGGGTGACATGGAACTCGTCGAGGTCAGCACTCTGGATGAGGCCCTGACCGCGCTCCGTGAGTCGGGGGGCGACCCACTGCCGCCGGTCGATGTCTGACTATAACGTCAGGTCGAACTCCCACTTTCCGGTCGAACCCCGTACGATCGCCGTGTGGATCTGCCCGGCGATCGCAAACTCCCTGACCCCGTCGATGTCGGACGGGCCCAGTTCGAGACGGCGAAGAAGGGCTATGACCAGGGTGAGGTGCGGAGCTACCTGGCCGAGGTGGCCAAGGGCCTGGGGGACTACCGCGAGCTGGTCAAGGAGTTGGAACGCCGCATCGAGTCCTTGGAGGCGCAGCTGGCCGACGCGGCCGCCGAGTCCGAGCGCGAGATCACCGAAGCCGAGCTGACCGAGCGACTGGGTACCGAAGCGGCGCGGGTGCTCAACGCCGCCCGGGAGGGGGCCGAGGAGCGGCGCCGCTCGGTGGAGGCCGAACTGGAGTCCGAGCGGGTGGCGGCCGATGACCTGGTTGCCGCGGCCCGCGATGAGGCGGCGGCGGTGATCGAGACGGCTCGGGCCGAGGCCGACCGGGCCGCGGCCGACCGGCTGGCCGAGACCGAGGCTGAGCTGGCCGAGCGGACCCTC
>JAOUEE010000084.1 GCA_029858875.1 Acidimicrobiia bacterium | reverse complement strand
TGGGGTTCATCTCGATGACGACCTGTTCGCCGGTGTCGGGGTGCACGGCGAACTGGATGTTGGAGCCCCCGGTCTCGACCCCGACGCGTCTGATGCACGCGAAAGCGGCGTCACGCATCTGCTGGTACTCGACGTCGGACAGTGTCTGGGCGGGGGCAACGGTGATCGAGTCACCGGTGTGCACACCCATGGGGTCGACGTTCTCGATCGCGCAGACCACGACGCAGTTGTCGGCCCGGTCCCGCATCACCTCCAGCTCGAACTCCTTCCACCCCTTGATCGACTTCTCGATGAGGATCTCCTGTATGGGGCTGGCGTCGAGGCCCCGACGGGCCACCTTCTCGAACTCCTCGGCCGTGTGGGCGAAACCGGTGCCCTTGCCGCCCAGGATGTACGCCGGCCGGATGACAACGGGAAGACCGATCTCGGACATCGCGGCGCGGGCGTCTTCGATGTTGTGTGCGGTGGCCGAGCTGGGCACGGCCAAGCCGATCTCGATCATGGCGGCCTTGAACTGCTCGCGATCCTCGGCGGTGGCGATGGCCACCTCGTTGGCGCCGATCAGCTCGACCTCGAAGCGGTCCAACACCCCGGCCGCACTCAACTCCATGGCCAGGTTCAGCGCGGTCTGACCTCCCAGCGTGGGAAGCAGGGCATCGGGCCGCTCGCGTTCGATGATGCGGGTCAGGATCTCGACGTCGAGCGGTTCGACGTAGGTACGGTCGGCGAACTCCGGATCGGTCATGATGGTCGCCGGGTTGGAGTTGGCCAGGATGACCCGATAGCCCTCCTCCCGCAGCACCCGGCAGGCCTGCGTGCCGGAGTAGTCGAACTCGCACGCCTGCCCGATGACGATCGGCCCGGAGCCGATCAACAGGATCGTCTGGATATCGGTTCGCTTCATGCCGCACCGTCCATGAGCTCGGCGAACTGGTCGAACAGGTACCGACTGTCGTGAGGTCCCGGTCCGGCTTCCGGGTGGTACTGCACGCTGAAGGCCCGGACGTCGTCGGCTCGGATCCCCTCCACGGTCTGGTCGTTGAGGTTGATGTGGGTGAGCGTTGCCCCGTCGATGGCGCCCTCGGCCACGCAGTAGTTGTGGTTCTGGCTGGTGATCTCGACGGTTCCCACGGCCAGGTTCCGCACCGGGTGGTTGCCGCCGTGGTGACCGAAGGGCAGCTTGTAGATCTCGGCGCCGAGGGTGGCCGACAGGAGCTGATGACCGAGGCATATCCCGAACACCGGCACCCGCCCGAGCAGCGCACCGATGGCTTCTCGTGCGTAGCCCACCGGGCCGGGGTCTCCGGGGCCGTTGCTGAGGAAGACACCGTCGGGGTCACGGGCCAGCACCTCGCCGGCCGGCGTGGAGGCGGGCACCACCTCCACGGTGGCGATGCGGGACAAGTGGGCCAGGATGGTGCGCTTGATGCCGAAGTCGTACGCCACGACCCGCCGTGGTCCCGAACCCACCGTGTAGGGCTGCTCGCAGGTGACCTCGGCGACCAGGTCCACGCCGTCGGTCCCTGGTTCGTCGATCGCCGCTCGGGTGAGCTGGGCGACATCGGCGGTGCCGAAGGCCCCGGGCATGGCGCCGGCGTCGCGGATGTGCCGGGTGAGCCGGCGCGTGTCGATGCCGGCGATGCCGGGGACCCCGCTGGCCCGCAACATGGCGTCGAGGTCACCGTCGGCCCGCCAGCTGCTGCGCCGGCGGGCCAGATCACGCACGATCACGCCGCGACAGAACGGGCGCCGGCTCTCGTCGTCGGCCGCGGTGACGCCGTAGTTACCGATGTGGGGATAGGTGAAGGTGATGATCTGACCCGCGTAGCTGGGGTCGGTCATGACCTCCTGGTATCCCGACCAGACGGTGTTGAACACCACCTCGCCGGTGGCGACACCACCGGGTGCCTCGGCGCCGATGGCCTCGCCTTCGAACACGGTGCCGTCGGCCAGGACCAGTGCTGCCTCGGTGACCGTCATCGTCGTGCCTCTCGTTCGGGTTCGGGGCCATGGGCCGGCATCGGCGCTGGCGTGGTCACCGTCATCGCTGAGCCTCTCCGTCGTGGACGACGACCTCGCCGTGGAGCACCGTGTGGCGGGCCCGACCGCGAACCGTCCGCCCCTCGTAGGGGCTGTTCTCACTGCGCGAGGCCATGGCGGCGCCCGCCACCTGCCACTCCAGCTCGGGATCGAACACGCACAGGTTGGCCTGGTGACCGGCCACGAGCGGTCCGCCGTGGACGTCGTCGATGCCGGCGATGCGGGCGGGACGCCAGGTGAGCAGCCCGATCAGGGTCTCGAGGGGGATGTCGAGCTCGGTCAGGGCCAGCGCCAAGGCCGTCTCCAGTCCGAGCATGCCCGGCGGCGCCTGATCGAAGGGCAGCTCTTTGCTGTCGCGGGTGTGGGGAGCGTGGTCGGTGGCGATGGCATCGATGGTGCCGTCGGCCAACCCGGCCTTCACCGCGTCCACGTCCCGATCGCCCCGCAGCGGCGGGTGAACCTTGAACACCGGGTCGTAGTCGGCGCAACAGGCGTCGGTCAGGGTGAAGTGATGCGTCGTGGCCTCGGCGGTGACGGCCAACCCGGCCGCCTTGGCCCGCCGAACCATCTCCACCGATCCCTCGGTGGAGAGGTGCTGGAGGTGCACCCGTGCGCCCGTGGCCCGAGCCAGGGCGATGTCGCGCATGACCATGAGCTCCTCGGCCTCGCTGGGCTGACCGGGGATCCCCAGGCGGCTGGACCACTCTCCCTCGTGCATGGAGCCGCCCTCGGACAGGACCGACACCTCACAGTGCTGGGCCAGGGTCACGCTCTGCCCGCCGGTGAACGGGGTGAGGCCCACCGAGTACTCGAGGGCCCGTTTCATGAGTCGGTCGTCCTGCACGCCGTCACCGTCGTCGGTGAAGATCCGCACTCCCAGCTGAGCCAGCTCGGCCATCGGACTGAGGGCCTCGCCCCGACGTCCGACCGTGATGGCGGCCGTGGGGAACACGTCACAGGGCGCCGTTCGGGCCCACTCGATGACCTCCCGGATGACGGCGGCCGAATCCATGCAGGGGTCGGTGTTGGGCATGGCCACCACCGCGGTGAAGCCACCGAGGGCCGCGCCGCGCCCGCCGGTCTCGATGGTCTCGGCTTGCTCTCGTCCGGGCTGGCGCAGATGGGTGTGCAGGTCGACGAAACCGGGGCTCACGACACACCCGCCGGCGTCGATCGTGCGGTCGGCCGTCAACCCATCACCCACCGCCGCGATGGTGTCGCCCTCGATGCGGACGTCGCCGCGACGGGTACCGGTGGCATCGACGAGCGTGCCGCCCTTGATCACCAGGCTCATCGTGCACCCCCCGTCAGTTCGACCCCGGACCCCAGCAGGAGGTACAGCACGGCCATCCGGACGGCCACGCCGTTGGCCACCTGCTCGACCACCACCGACCGGTCGAGGTCGGCGACCTCCGGGTCGATCTCGACACCACGGTTCATGGGACCCGGGTGCATGACCAGCGCGTGGTCGGCCAACAGGGCGCACCGGTCGAGGGTGAGGCCATACCCGGCCCGGTACTCGCGCAGCGACGGGAGCAGCGCTTCGTGCATGCGCTCGCGCTGCATCCGCAGCAGGTAGACGACGTCGGCGGAGGGCAGCACGGCATCGATGTCGTGGCTGGTCTTGGCCGGCCACCCTTCGAGCGACGGGGGGAGGAGGGTCTGCGGAGCCACGAGGGTGACCTCGGCCCCGAGCATGGTGAAGGCGAGGAGGTCGCTGCGCGCCACGCGTGAGTGCTTGATGTCGCCCACGATGGCGATGTGGCGACCCTCGAGGCTGTCGAAGTGCTGCCGGAGCGTGTAGCAGTCGAGCAGGGCCTGGGTGGGGTGTTGGTGCCAACCGTCACCGGCATTGATGACGCAGGCATCGGTCCAGCGGGTGATCTGCCAGGGCACACCCGGGGATGCGTGCCGGACCACGATGGCATCGACGCCCATCGCGGTGATGGTCTCGACCGTGTCCCGCAGACCCTCACCCTTGTTGACCGAGGACGACGACACGCCGAAGTTCATGGTGTCGGCCGAGAGGCGCTTGGCCGCCGTCTCGAACGAGAGGCGGGTCCGGGTGGAGTCCTCGTAGAACAGCCACGCCACCGTCTTGCCTCGCAGGGCCGGGACCTTGGGGATGGAGCGCCCGCTGACCTCGACGAACGTGTCCGACAGGTCGAGAATCTCGTTGATGCCGGCGGCCCCGAGGTCCTCGATGGACAGCAGGTGCCTCACTTGACCATCTCGCCGAGGTCGACGCCGTGCTCGTGGACATCGACCGCCTCGTCGCGCCGGGTGGGGAGGTTCTTGCCCACGAAGTCGGGCCGTATGGGGAGCTCGCGGTGGCCCCGATCGACCATCACCGCCAGCTGGACGGCTCGCGGCCGACCGAAGTCGGTGATGGCATCGAGCGCGGCCCTGATGGTGCGACCGGTGAACAACACGTCGTCGACGAGCACCACGATGCGGCCCGCGAGGTCCACCGGGATCGCGGTGGCGGCTTCGGGCAGCACCGGCCGCAGGCCGATGTCGTCGCGGTAGAGGGCCACGTCGAGGGTGCCCACCGGCGGGGTGATGCCTTCGATGTCCTGCAACTGCTGGCCCAGGCGCTCGGCCAGCCACACGCCCCCGGTCTGGAGCCCGATGAGGACCACGCCGTCCAGACCGTGGTTGCGTTCGATGATCTCGTGACTGATGCGTCGGAGCGCCCGTTCCATGTCGTCGGCGCTGAGCACTTCGGAGCGGGCCTGAAAAACGCCCCCGAACGGGGGCGTCATGCGGCGTTCTCTCTCGGCCAAGGGCCACCTTCTCTCGTCCGTTCGGGCCTCACGGAACCCGCTTCACGGTCGAGACCGCACCGTAGCCGCGGCCGTCGCCGCGAGCCCAGCTTTTCGCGCGATTTGTGCGCACCCGGGCAGAATCGTCCGGTGAGCCGCCTCGAACTCGTGACCATCGTCGTCGCCGACATCGACGACGCCATCGCTTCCTTCACCGGTCCCCTGGGGTTCGAACTGGTGGAGGACACCCCCTCGACGACCGCCGATGGTCGCCCGAAGCGGTGGGTGGTCGTTCGGCCACGCGGGGCATCGACCGGGCTCCTGCTGGCCGCGGCCGACGGACCCGACCAGGCGGCGGCGGTGGGGCGCCAGTGCGGTGGGCGGGTCGGCTTCTTCCTCCGGGTGGACGACTTCGAGGCGGCCCACCGGCGCATGAGCCAGGGCGGTATCCGGTTCGTGTCCGAACCGCGGACCGAGCCCTACGGCACGGTGGCCGTGTTCGAGGACGTCGCCGGCAACCGCTGGGACCTGTTGGGCCCGGCCTGATCCGAGCGACGACTCAGGGCCGCACCTCCTCGGCGATCCGGGCGAGCAGGCCATTGACGAAGGTGGAGGACTTCTCGGTCGAGTACTGGCTGACCAGGTCGACGGCCTCACTCAGCGCCACACCGGATGGAACGTCGGGCCGATGGCACAACTCGAAGGCTCCCATCCGCAACACCAGACGATCGATGATCGGCATCCGATCGACGGCCCATCCCTTGGAGTACCGCTCCAGCAACTCGTCCAGCTCGGGCTGATGCACCTCGATGTCGCGGACCATGGCGGCCGCGAAGTCATCGACGGGCAGAGCCTGTGCATCGACCACCACCGAGGGCGCCCGCTCGGTGATCTCGGCCTCGTAGAGGATCCCGAGCACGGTCTCGCGCCCCTCTCGGCGCGAACCGACGCCGACGGTGTCGTCAGCCATGGTGCGGGGTATCCGTCTCGTCGATCAAGCGCGACTGATGTAGTCGCCCGAGCGGGTGTCGACCTTCACCGACTCGCCGGGGTTCACGAACAGGGGGACCTGCACCACCTTGCCGGTCTCGAGGGTGGCCGGCTTGGTCGCCCCCGATACCCGGTCGCCCTGGACGCCCGGCTCGGTTTCGGCGATGGTGAGCACCACCGCGGCCGGCAGATCCACACCCACGACCTCGGCGCCGTACATCATCAACACCGCGTTGTCGGTCTCCTTCAGATAGTCGGCGGCCTCGGCCAACGTCTCCGGAGCCACGGCCAGCTGGTCGTAGGTGCTGTTGTCCATGAACACGTAGTCGGCGCCGTCGCGGTACAGCAATTGCATGTCCCGCTTGTCGATGACGGCCCGCTCGACCTTCTCGCCGGCCCGGAACGTGCGGTCGACGACGGCACCGGTGCGCTGGTTGCGCAAGGTGGTGCGCACGAACGCATGCCCCTTGCCCGGCTTCACGTGCTGGAACTCGACGATCTGGAACAACCCCTCGTCGAGATCGAGCGACATCCCGTTCTTCAGGTCGTTGGTGGTGATGGTGGGCATGGCGGTGGACCTTCGCGATTCAGGCGACGACTGGTTCTTTGGGAGCAGTGGTGAGTACCCGCGCCCCGGATTCGCTGACCACCAGCAGGTCTTCGACCCGGACGCCGCCGAAACCGGCTCGGTAGACGCCCGGCTCCACGGTGATGCAGTGGCCGGGCTGGAGCGTAGCAGTGGCCCGACTGCTCACCGACGGTGCCTCGTGGATGTCGAGACCGACCCCGTGGCCGGTGCCGTGGGAGAACAGCTCACCCCAGCCTGCCTCCTCGATCACGGCACGCGCCGTCCGGTCGATGTCGGACACCGTCACGCCGGCGTCCACCAGCGCGGCGGCAGCCACCTGCGCCCGGGTCACCACGTCCAGCATCCGCGCCGCTTCCGGATCGGGAGCGCCGATGCTGTACGACCGGGTCATGTCGGACCGGTACCCGTCCACCAGGGCGCCGACGTCGATGATGACCAGATCGCCGGACTCGATGTGTCGATCGCCGGGCCGGGCATGGGGCAGCGCGGCGTTGGGACCGGAGGCCACGATGGTCTCGTACGCCGGCCCGGCCGCACCCGCCCGGCGCATGCGGTCGTCCAGGTCGAACCCGACATCCCGCTCGGTTCGGCCACCCAGGCCGGCCGCCACGACCTGGGCCAGCGCGTCGGTGGCGATGGCCGCGGCCCGTTCCATCCGCTGGAGCTCGGCTGCATCCTTGCGTTCGCGTAGGTCCTCGACGAGTCCCGAGGTGGCCTGGATGCGATCTTCGCCCAGACACGACACCAGCACCTCGCGCTGGGACCAGGTGATGGCGTCGGCCTCGAGTCCGATGCGGTGGTGGTCGGCGAACAGGGACCGGACCCGATCGAGGCGACCGGTGGCGTCGGGGTCGACCGTGCAATCGGCACCGACGGCGTCGAGCTGGGCCGGCGCCTGGATGCCATAGCGGCCGTCGGTCAGGAGCACGGCACCATCGGCGTGGACGGCCAACTCGCCGGCAGAGCCGGTGAAACCGGTGAGGTAGCGGATGTTGGCCGGGGTGTGGATCAGCAGTGCATCCACGTCGACCTCCCGCATGGCGATTCGTAGCGCGGCCCACCGCTGCTCGACCCCGATTGGCTCAAGATCGTTCACGTCAACATCGCCGCGACGGCATCGACGGCCAGCTGGTATCCGTGGCCTCCGAGACCGGCGATGGTGCCGGTTGCCACCGGGGCCACCACGGACTGGTGGCGGAAGGACTCCCGGGCCGCCGGATTGGACAGGTGGAGCTCGATCACCGGGCCGGCGAAGGCAGCGAGGGCGTCGTGCAGGCTCCACGAGTAGTGCGTGAGCGCCGCGGGGTTGATGATGATGGCGGCAACCGTGCTGCGGGCCGAATGGACCGCTTCCACCAGTTCGGCCTCGCTGTTGGACTGGATGTGGTCGATGGTCAACCCCAGCTCGGCCCCCCGCGCCACGGCTCGGGCCACGTGATCGTCCAGCGTCGCCGGGCCGTAGATCTCGGGCTCGCGATCGCCGAGCAGGTCGAGGTTGGGACCGGACAGGATCAGGACCGGTTGGGTCACCATGCGTCCTCCGTGGGGGCGGTGTCACTCATGATCGCAGCGCCTCGGCCGCAGCATGGAGCACGGCCGGGTCGATCCCGGCCACCGGTTCCACACCGTCCGGGCCATCGAGCACGAGGGTGAGGCCGTCCACGGCCTTCTTGTCGCGGGCGAAGAGCTCGACGAGGGCGGCCGGCTCCGACCCCGGCGGCAGCGTTGCGGGCAGGTCGTAGCCACCCACCACCCGACGGTGTTCGTGCACGCGCGCCTCGTCTATCCGGCCCAGCCGAACCGCCACCTCGGCTGCGTAGACGAGGCCCACCGCCACCGCTTCCCCGTGGCGGAGGTCGAAGTCGGCCGCCGTCTCGAGCGCATGGGCCAGGGTGTGGCCGTAGTTCAGGATGGCCCGACGGCCACCCTCCCGCTCATCGGCGGCGACCACATCGGCCTTGATCTGCACGCAGCGCGCCACCCGGTCGGCTTGCCCGAGACCAGCGAGGTCGTCACCACCGAGGAAGTGGTACTTGGCCAGTTCGCCGAGCCCGGAGCGGTACTCGCGCGGGGGCAAGGTGGCCAGAGTGGCCGTGTCGCAGATGACGGCGGAGGGTTGCCAGAAAGCGCCCACCAGGTTCTTGCCCTCGGGGAGGTTGACTCCGGTCTTGCCGCCTATGGCGGCATCGATCTGTCCGAGCAGCGTGGTGGCCACCGAAACGAACCGGATCCCACGGTGGTACACCGCCGCACAGAACCCGGCGACATCGGTCACCACCCCACCCCCGACGGCCACGATCACATCGGCCCGGGTCATCCCCCAACGGGCCAGCTGCTGACACACGTCCTCGACGACGCCGAGGGTCTTGGCCAGCTCGCCGTCGGGGACCGTGAACACCCGATGTTCGATGCCGGGGTCGACCTCGACGGGAATAGCCTCCTGGGTGATCACCGCAGCCCGCCGAGCGCCTCGGGGCACCACCTCGGCCAGCTCGTGACGGGCACCATCGCCGACGATCACCGGATACGTGCGATCGCCGAGGTCGACCTCGATCACCTTCACCGCACGCTCCGGTGCTTCTCCAGCCAGTCGGCCAGGCAGTCGGCCACGGCTCCGGCACCCAGATCGTCGACCTCGACGATGAGATCGGCGACCTCGCGGTACAACGACTCGCGCTCGGTGAGCAGGCGGTTGATGCCAGCGATGGGATCGTCCTCGAGCAGGGGCCGACCGTGGCCGGCTCCGACGCGACGACCGAGCGTGGCCGGGGCCGCCCGGAGCCAGACCGTGCGGACGTCGGGCCGAGCCAGCAGCAGGCGGTTGTCGGGGCTGAGTACCACCCCTCCCCCACTGGCCACGACGGCTCGGGGTTCGGTGGCGATGGTGTCGGCCAGGACCACCGCCTCCAGCTCCCGGAACCCGGCCTCGCCGACTCTATGGAACAGATCGGGCACCGTGCATCCGGTGCTCGCCTCGATGGCGTCGTCGAGGTCGACGAAGGGCCGAGCCCTCCTCAGGGCCACGAGCTCGCCCACCGTGGTCTTTCCCGACCCGGGCATCCCGATGAGCACCAACGGGTGTTCGTCGGGACCAGGGCGCTCAGCGTGCACCCGGACAGGGTACCGGTGGCCATGGCCGGCATCGGGGCCATTGCCCCTCGCGACCCTCGGCCGAGCCGGGTCAGACCAATCCGACCGAGGCCGGAAACAGCAGGACCCACAACGTACCGACCGCCAGCGGTGGGCCGAAGGGGAAGCTCGAGGCCGCCGCTCGCTCCGAGCCGTCGCCGTCACCAGGGACGGCTTCGAGGGGATCGGGCAGGAGATTCCAACCGGCCCGGCGAGCCAGAGCCAGGATCGCGCCACCCAGCACGCCGAGCAGGCTGCCGATCAACATGGCCAGCACCACCATTCGCACCGTGCCCAGCATGTCACCGGCGGCGTACCCGAGGTTGAGCCCGAGGAGCAGGGCCAGCTTGACATCGCCCATGCCCATGCCGGCCGGATGCACCAGATGTGGCAGGAACAGCAACGAGAAGTACAGCACCAGGCCCACTGCGGCCTGCGTCAGTCGAGCGGGGTCATCGATCAGCGCGAGAGGCACCATGACCACCACCGACGCGGCCAGTGCCGGGAAGAGCAGCCGATTGGGGATGAGGTACACGTACAGGTCGGTGACCGAGGCCACCACCAGCACCCACACCAACAGCAGCAGGGGGATGAGGTCGACGGCATCGGGCCGACGCCAGGCGGCCAGGACGAAGAGCGCGCTGGTGACGAGCTCCACGACCGGATAGGCCCAGTCGATGACGTCGTGGCAGGCCCGGCAGCGGCGCCGGGCCACCACCCAGCTGGCCACGGGAACGAGCTGGCGCCAACCCAATGTGGCGTGGCAGCGGGGACACCTCGGGGGCGGACTCCAGAAGGACAGCTCGGGGTCGGCCAGGCGATACACCCCCATGGTCGCCAAGGACCCGGCCAGAAGGCCGAAGATCGCCATCAGGGGGTAGCCCAGCGAACTCATCGTCGCCTCTCGCTCGAGCCGGAACCGCGTCGTTCGGTCATCGCCCGTCGTCGTCGCCGACCCGGACCGCAGTGCGGCCGAGGACGTCGGGACGACGGACCGGTGACACCTGCGGACCTGGACTCAGCTGTCGAAGGACCCCAGGAAACGAAGCAACAGGCTGCGGTCGACCGAGGCATCCTCGGCCTCGGCCTGGGCCAGCGCCGCTTCGCGCTCCTCGGGCGTTGTGGCCCGTGCCGCATCAGCCACCGCGCGAGCTGCCGCCGGAGACAGACTGGCCAGCTGGCGGGCCATCTCGGACGCCTCATCGGCGGCCATGCCGGCCGGCTCGAGGACCGGCTGCTTCTCGCCCCAGAACCCCTCGGGACTGTTGTCGACGGCTTCACCCCACCCGAGCGCCTCCGCCGCCTGGTCGAACGCCCCGTCGCCGTACTCGATGGCGCCGGTCTTGGCATCGGCCCACTCGTCGTCATCGCTGGTGTCGTAGAGCGACTCGATCGAGGTCTCGGCAGCAACCGCCTCGACCGGCGCAGGCCACTGCTCAGCACCAACCGCCTCAGCAGGCGCAGGCCACTGCTCAGCACCAACCGCCTCAGCAGGCGCAGGCCACTGCTCGACACCAACCGCCTCAGCAGGCGCAGGCCACTGCTCAGCACCAACCGCCTCAGCAGGCGCAGGCCACTCCTCAGCACCAACCGCCTCAGCAGGCGCAGGCCACTGCTCAGCACCAACCGCCTCAGCAGGCGCAGGCCACTCCTCGACACCAACCGCCTCAGCAGGCGCAGGCCACTCCTCGACACCAACCGCCTCAGCAGGCGCAGGCCACTGCTCAGCACCAACGACCTCGGGGGTGTCCCACTCATGGGTCACCGTCTCGACACCAACCGGCTCGACCGCAGGCCACTGCTGGACCTCACCCTCGACACCAACCGGCGCTTCGTAGGTCCATTCGCTGATCGGCGCATGGACATCGGCGCTTTCCTGGTCGCCTTCCCACGCGCTCGCAGGCGCGGCGGTCTGCCAACTCGCAGGCACATCCGACGTGGGTTGGTCCGCCGCGGCGGCGTCCGCGTCCACTGCGAAGTCGTACTCGACCGGCTCGGCCACACCCGTGTCGAAGACCTCCGCCGCGGGCTCGGACTCGGTCATCTCGCCTGCTTCGGTGTCATACCCGTCGGCCGGCGACGCGTACGCCGTTCCGTCGGCTGCATCGACGTCATCCGCCTCGACCGTCGCCACGTACTCCACGGGATCGGCCGCCTCGATCGGCTCCAGATCAGGCAGCGGAGCGGAGGCCTCGCCGACATCGACGAGGCCCCGCTCCACCAGCCCCTTCACCGCCCGCATGGTGCACAGCTCGGCTTCAGCCAACTGCGCACCCATCTCACGGATCGAACAACCCGAGCCGATCATGGCCAACCGCTGCCAGGCCTCGGTGTCGACCTCGATGTCCTCGTCGATCGTCGGGGGCAAAGTCAACCAGCTGTCGAGCCCCACCACGACGGCGATGGTCGCGGTCCACTCCTCCAGCCGTTCCTGCGCGTCGGCCAGCACCCGGTCGATCGACTGGGCCTGGTCCACCGGCGCATCGGCCCTGACGCCGTCCTCGAAGAGGTACTCGCCGGTCGCGAATCGGAGCATGTGGAACACTGCGTCGGCCTCGTGCTCGACCAACGTGGTATCGACATCGACGGCGGCCTGGACGACCTGGCCATCGTCGACCCACACGCGACCCGACCCGCGATCACCGCTGAGGGTCAGGAGACCGGACTTCCCGGTCGACGCGAGCAATCGCAACACGTCGTCCAGGTCAAATGTTTCGAGCGCACCCTGCAGTGCCACGGGAACCTCCGCTGAAGAGTTGTGCTGGTCCATCGGCACCGGATGCGGCCTCTTGAGCCCAATGAGCGGGGAAGATCCCGGGGGTGAGGGCCCGACGAATCGGCCGGCGCCACCAATGGTCCCGGCGACCGTCACGGCGCACTCGTCGGTCGCGCTCAGGAAGTGCTCTGGCGGATCAGCTCGGCGCGAACTGCGCTGGTCATCGCCTGGACGGGAGCAGCGAGCCCGGTCCAGTGCTCGAAGGCCACCGCAGCCTGGCCGACGAGCATCGACACGCCATTGTACGCTTCGACGCCTCGGGCCCGAGCGGTACGCACCCATAGGGTCTCCGTGGGCTGGTAGATCAGATCCACCAGCAGCTGCGACGAGTGCAGCTCGTCGGTGGCACACGGCATCGTGGCGGCGAGGGGGCCAGCCATGCCGACGGGTGTGGCGTTGACGATCAGGTCGTATTGACCGAGGTCCACCAGGTCGACCACGCAACCACGAGTCCCGGCGAGGGCCGCGGCCGCCTGTGCTCGCTCGGCCGACCGGTTGTGCACGCAGATCGAGGCTGCTCCGGCGCCGGCGACCGCGTACACCACGGCCCTGGCCGCGCCGCCAGCCCCGATCACGAGTACCCGTCGGTCGGCCACATCGAATCCGGCGTCGACGGCCAG
>JAOUEE010000410.1 GCA_029858875.1 Acidimicrobiia bacterium | reverse complement strand
GTCGTCGGTGACGGTCATGGGTGCCTCTCCTGTTCGCCGGCGGCCTGGAGGACGGCGTGCACGATGTTCTGGTAGCCCGTGCAGCGGCACAGGTTGCCCTCGAGGCCGACGCGCACCCCGCGGTCGCCGAGGTCGGGGTACTCGTCGATCAGCGACACCGCTGCCATCACCATGCCCGGCGTGCAGTAGCCGCACTGGAGCGCATGGCACTCGTGGAAGGCCTGCTGCATCGGGTGTAGCTCGCCATCGATCGCCAGGCCCTCGATGGTGGTGATGTCGGACCCGTCGACCTGCACCGCGAACAGGTTGCACGCCTTGGCCGAGCGGCCGTCGATCAGCACCGTGCACGCGCCGCACGAACTCGTGTCGCAGCCCACGTTGGTGCCGGTGAGGCCCAATTCGTCGCGCAGCCAGTGCACCAGCAGCACGCGAGGTTCGACGTCGGCGGTGCGCTCCACACCGTTGACGATTGCGGTCACGTCCATGGTCACCCCTTTGCCGTGCGGGTCGGTCGAGGCCCGCACATCCGCTCGGCTCCGACCGGGGAACCGCCGGCGCCCCGAGCTTCGCGCGCTTCGTGCCTCGGCGCACTGAAAAGTTCGCGGGCTCGGTCGGCGTACCGCTGGCCAGAGGATGCAGAAGTGGTTAGGTTCGGCCCCACAGACGCCGGTGGACCCCCGTCCGCTTCCCTGCCGGTGCTGCGCCAGCGACGCACACCCACCAGGAGGCGGCTCCGTGCCCACCCGATCCAAGTTCCCCGCCGACCGGAAGGCACTGATCGCCTTCCTCGTCCTGTGCCTCATGACGGCGGGGCTGGTCAGCACCGCCGCGGCCGATGGCCAGCAGAGCCCTCGCTCGGGGAGTGACGACTTCACCCTCACCGTGCTGCACAACAACGACGGCGAGTCCCAGTTGGTGAACGCCGGTGTCGGCATCGAGGACTTCGGGGGTGTCGCTCGCTTCGCGACGGTGGTCAAGGAGACACGGCGTGATGCTCGGCGAGGCCCGGACAACGGCGCCATCTTCGTGTCGTCGGGCGACAACTTCCTGGCCGGACCGGAGTTCAGCGCCGGCCTGGCCGACGGTGTGTTCTACGACGCCCGAGCCCTGGACATGCTGCGGTACGACGCCATCTCGTTGGGCAACCACGACTTCGACTTCGGTCCCGACGTCCTGGCCGAGTTCATCAACGACTACCGGCGGCCGGGCAAGCCGCCGTATCTGAGCGCCAATGCCGACTTCAGCGCCGAACCGGCGTTGCAGGCCCTGGCCGACCGCAAGGTGATCGTGCCGAGCACGGTGATCCATGAGAAGGGCGAGCGCATCGGCATCATCGGCGCCATCACCCCGCAGCTGCTGTTCATCTCCAGCCCCCGCGGCGTGGTCATCGACCCCGATGTCGCAGGCGCCATTCAAGCCGAGATCGACGCGCTCGAAGCGCGCGGAGTCGACAAGATCGTGCTGATCAGTCATCTCCAGAACGTGGCCGAGGATCTGGATCTGGCCCCGCTGCTCAGCGGCATCGATGTCATGGTGGCCGGCGGGGGCGACGAGGTTCTGGCCAACCCGGACGATCCGCTGGTCCCCGGCGACGTGGCCTTCGGTGCCTACCCGTTGGTGGCCACCAATGCCGACGGCGTCGACGTGCCCGTCGTGACCACTGCGGGCGACTACAAGTACCTCGGCGAGCTGGAGGTCCAGTTCGACGAGAACGGCGTGGTCACCGGTTGGGAGGGCGGCCCCATCCGCATCGCCGGCGGTGATCAGCCCGACGCCGTTCGGTCCTCGAGGCCCATGCAACGCAAGGTCGTGGAGCCGGTGGCGGCCTATCTCGACAACCTGGCGGCCAACGTGCTGGCCCAGTCCGCGGTCGCCCTCGAGGGTCGGCGTGATCCGGGTATCCGCACCGAGGAGACCAACCTCGGCAACCTGATGGCCGATTCGCTGCTGTGGCAGGCCACGCAGAAGGCCGCCGAGTTCGGTGTTCCTGAGCCCGACGTCGCCCTCCAGAACGGTGGTGGCATCCGCAACAACACGCTGATCCCCGCCGGGCCCCTCACCGAGCTCGACACGTTCAGCATCGCCGCGTTCTCCAACTTCGTCGCCGTGGCGCCGGACATCCCGCGTGACCAGTTCCGCCAGATCCTGGAGCGGGCGGTGTCGGCTGCGCCGGCGGCCGCCGGGCAGTTCGCCCAGGTCGGCGGGTTCGACTTCGTGTACGACACGTCACGCACCGCCCAGACGATCGACGGCACCACCGGGGCCATCCTCACCGCCGGCGATCGGGTCACGGCGATCGTGCTCGACGACGGCTCCATCATCTGCTGCGATGGCAACAACGCGGTCGTCCCCGGGGCGGGCCTGACGGTGGCCACCATCGACTTCCTGGCCCGGGGCGGAGACGGCTACCCGTTCTTCGGAGCGCCGTTCACGCCGGTGGGCGTGAGCTATCAGCAGGCGCTGGCCGGCTACCTCACCGGACCTCTCGCCGGCCAGGTGACGGCCGCCGCCTATCCCGAGGGCGGCGAGGGCCGCATCATCGACGCCACCCCGTGACGGCCCGACCCCCGGCCCACCCGGGCCGGGGGTCATCACGTCACCGTCACCGCGAACCGCAGCGGCGGAGCGGACACAGCGGCTGGGCCAGGCTGGCGCGGAGCCGGGCCGGTCGGCCCCCTGGTCGTCGACGGGTCGGGGAACGTGACGTGGCGAACCGACTCCCGGCGCATCTGCCCGCTCTCGGGCTGGTAGAGAATAGGAACCGGCCGTCCCGCGGCGTCCGACGGGACACCGCCCGTCGACCGCCGTCGAGAAGATGAGGAAGATCGCATGCAGGCGTGGTGGAGCGCGGTAGCTCGATACCCGGCCACGTGGGTCGCCATATCCGCCGTGCTACTGGTCGAGTGGGCCTTCTTCACCCTGTTCGACCCGCCGCTGGTGCTGGGCATCATCGCCGCCGTCATCGGCGTGGTCGCCGTCATCGCCTGGCCGCTCACCATGTCGGCCACCGGCACGCTGGCCCGGCTGCAGTTCCAGGTGTCTCCTGCCGAGGATGTCGGACCCGACGAATTGCGCCGGCTCGAGGCCGAGCTGGCGGCGTTGGAGGATCCCCGCCCGGCCCAGCAGCTGGCCGCGGTCACCGAGAAGCGAGAGAACCTCGAGGAGATCCTG
>JAOUEE010000408.1 GCA_029858875.1 Acidimicrobiia bacterium | reverse complement strand
ACGCGGCGGCCGGAAACACCAACGTCATGGCCGCCACCATCGCCCTGGCCGAGGCGGGCGGCACCACCGGCGAATGGGCCGACACGCTGCGCGAGGTGTTCGGCGAGTTCCGGGCGCCCACCGGCACCGACGCCGGGGGCCGAGCCACCGCCGGGCTGGTCGAGGTGGCCCGTCGGTCGCAGCGGCTGACCGGAGGACCGCCTCGGATCCTGGTGGCCAAGCCCGGGCTCGACGGGCACAGCAACGGCGCCGAACAGATCGCCATGGCGGCGCGCGACGCGGGCATGGAGGTCATCTACCAGGGCATCCGCACCACCACGGCGCACATCGCGGCCGTGGCTCGTGACGAGGATGTCGATGTCGTGGGGTTGTCCATCCTCTCGGGCACCCATCTCGAGCTGGTGGGCGACGTCCTGGCCGAATTGCGAGCCGAGCAGGTGGACGCCCCGGTCGTGGTGGGTGGCATCATCCCGGACGATGATCGCGACCGCCTGCTGGCCGACGGTGTGGCCGCCGTGTACACCCCGGCCGACTACCGGCTGGAACAGATCATGGACGACCTGGTCGATCTGGTCGAACGTCGCCGGCAGCCCACGCCCGCCGCACGGTCCTGAGCATCTGCGTGCCTGGGCCGAGCCGGTGACCAGCCACGAGCTGATCGTCCTGGGGACCGCAGGACAGTCCCCCACCCGCGACCGCAGCCAGAGCAGCTACGTCCTGCGGTGGGAGGACGAACTGATCGTGTTCGACCCCGGCGAGGGCACCCAGCGTCAGCTGATCCTCGCCGGCGTGCACACCAGCCGCATCACGCGGCTGTTCATCACCCACTTCCACGGTGACCATTGCCTGGGTCTGCCCGGTCTGGTCCAGCGTCGACGGCTGATCGGTGCCACCAAGCCACTTCATCTGCACTATGCGGATTGGGGTTCGGACAGCATCGCTCATCTGCTGTCGGGCTCGGAGATCGACTTCGATCTCGGGCTGGAGCACCATCCGCACGTTCCCGGCGCCACGACGCCCCACGGTAAGTTCGACGTCACCGGTCTGGCTCTGGATCACACCGTCGCGGCCATCGGCTGGCGACTGGAGGAGCCACCGACCCGGCACCTGCTTCCCGATCGACTGGCGCAGCTGGGCATCACCGGCCCCGATGCCGGGCGGATCAGGGCCGAGGGCCATGTCGTACGCGACGGCCACACCGTGACCTTCGAGCAGGTGAGCGAGGTGCGACCGGGCCGCTCGTTCGCCTTCGTGATGGACACTCGGTTGTGTGACAACGCTCGGCGTCTGGCCGAGGGGGTCGATCTGCTGGTCTGTGAGGCGACGTACCTGTCCCAGGACGCCCAGCACGCGGCCGACAACGGCCACCTCACCGCGGCCCAGGCTGCCCGGCTGGCCGCCGATGCCGGTGCTCGGCGACTGGTCTTGTCGCACTTCTCGGAGCGCTACGACGACCTCGCCCCCCTGCACGCCGAATCGGCAGCCATCTTCCCGGATGTGGTGGTGGCCCGAGATCTCGATGTGATCTCCATGGAGTGACGCGTCCACCCGGGTGACGTTTGACCCTGGGCGACCCGTCGGCCGTCGGTGAGGCTGACGTGACGCCGTCCAGGACAGGAGCATCCGGTGAACGAGAGCGGAGCCGAAGCGGCACCGCAGCGCAAATCCTACCCATGGCGCGGGTTGGCCGGCCTGGTCACCGTCGGCTGCCTGGTCACCGCGATGTTCGTCGCCCTGTCGCAGGTCGTGGTGTCCGTCGACGACGGGTCCACGGCGCGGGCCTGTGGGTCGGCCTTCGATGTGATGACAGACCGTTCGGGGTGGGAGGTGTGGTGGGCGCGGGATCTCGACGAGCCCGACCCAGCCGTGCGGGCCGAACTGGTTCGCACGACCGGATGCCCCGATGCGCTCAACCAGCGGGTTGTCGGTGCCGTGGCGCTGGGCTTGGCCGGCCTCGGCCTGGTGTCGATCCTGGCGTTCTCGGGACCGAGACGCATCTGGCCAGCCGACGGGGCCACGACCGCGACCCGACTGCGTCGGGCCGGCACGGTCACGGTGGTGATCGGCTCCCTGTTGACCGTGACCGGCCTGGTGGCACTGGTCGCGCTGTTGGCTGATGCCGATTCGACGCTCTTCCTCTACACCGACCGTCTGGTCGTGGGTCTGGCCGGCGTCATCGTGCTGGTACCGGCCATCGCCTTGGCGTTGGGGGGCTGGGTCGTCCGGGTGGTCGGAGCCCAGATGGGCGACGACGATGCGTGAGGGTCGGTGGTTGTCCGCCGTGATCGCCATCACGGCGGCCGCCATGGCCATGTCGGGTTGCGCCTCGAGCGCGCCATCGCAGGTGGTCTCCCAGACCAGCCGGTTCGACCGCATCATCGATCTGGATCCCGCCGACACGTCGGGAGATGTCGCCTTGGAGGAAGTGCTGGATTCGCGGCGCTCGGGCCGCTCGTTCGCTGGCTCCAGCGTCTCGCTCGACGTGCTGGGCCAGTTGCTGTGGGCCGGCCAGGGCGTGACCGATGCGCAGGGTCACCGCACCGCTCCGTCGGCTGGGGCCCGGTACCCCATCGAGCTGTACGCCATCACGGCCGACGAGGTCATGCGCTACCGCCCCAACTCGCACCAGGTCGACGTCCGGTCCGATGCTCGGGTGCTCGGGGGCCTGGCCGAGTTGGCCTTCGGCCAGTCGTTCGTCTCGGCCGCACCGCTCGTGATCGCCGTGATCGCCGAACCGGCGCGCACCGCCGCCGAATACGGCGCAGCCGCCGAGCCCCTCGTCGACCGCGAGTCGGGGCATGTAGCCCAGAACATCCTGCTGCAGGCCACCGCGCTCGGTCTGAGCAGCGTCCCCGTCGGCGGTTTCGACCCTCATGCCATCGCCGAGCTGCTGGCGCTTCCCCCGGGCCAAGATGTCCGCTATCTGATCCCGGTCGGCTGAGCACCCCGACGTGCGGCAACACACCGCTAGGCTCGCTCCCTCGGGCGCGTAGCTCAGCTGGCTAGAGCACCTCCCTTACAAGGAGGGGGTCGGGGGTTCGAGTCCCTCCGCGCCCACTTGCCATTGTGCGCATCAACGGATGTGCTGCACGATCCCGCGGCTGCCACCGCACCGTCGCGTGGGGAGGCGAGGAAGTCCAGCTCGACAACCCGGGGACGACCTGGCTCCTCGCCCGCG
>JAOUEE010000409.1 GCA_029858875.1 Acidimicrobiia bacterium | reverse complement strand
ACTGGATCGACGGTGGCGCGCGCATCGCCCTCGACGGCGACGTCCCCGTCAATCCCCACGGCGGCCAGCTCTCTGAGGGCCGCACCCACGGGTTCGGGTTCGTCTACGAGGCCGTCACCCAGCTCCGCCATGACGCCGACGCCCGTCAGGTCGCCGACGCAAACACCGCGGTCGTCACCACCGGGGGCGGCACCCCGTCGGGCGTTCTCCTGCTTCGACGACACGACGGCTGAGCGCCGCCAGAACCCGGTTCGGGTCGAGTCGGGTGCGGAGTGCCCCTCGACATGGCACGCCGGTGAGACAGTGCGCCTCGGCGATAAGCGGTCGCGCCGGGGCCCGATGGCAAGAAGATCGTACGGCAGCAGGCGAATGGGGCACTTTCGCGCCCGACTACCATGCGAGCATGGCCACCTTCGCACTGCGATCGGTACCCGACGGCCTCCGTAACCGCTATCTCGCCGAGGGGTGGTGGTCCGACGAGTCGCTCGGTGACGTCGTGGACCGCGCACTGCTGGTGGCACCCGACACCCCGGTCCACGTGTGGTCCGAGGACCGGCCGTGGGTGGGGACCTACGCCGACCTCCATGCCGAAGCGACGCGGCTGGTCTCGGTGCTCCGCCAGGCCGGTATCGAGGCGGGCGACGTCGTGGCCTTCCAACTGCCCAACTGGCGTGAGGCCATCGTCGCCTTCTACGGGCTGGCCCTCGGCGGCTATGTCCTCGTGCCGATCGTGCACATCTACGGCCGCAAGGAAGTCGGCTTCATTCTCCGCCAGAGCGGCGCCCGGGCCTACCTCTCGGCGGCCGACTTCGGCCACGTCGACTACGTGGGGATCATCGACGAAGAAGCGTCTCAGCTCCCCGACCTGGCGCTGCACCTGTTGGCCACGGCCGAGGCCACGGCACCGCCGGCGGGCCTGGCCCGAATCGATTGGCGGGCCGTGGACACCGCACCGCCGGCCGAGCGGGCACGCGGGCTCGACCCCGATGACGTGGTGGTGCTGGCCTACACCTCGGGCACCACCAGCCAACCCAAGGGTGTGATGCACACCCATCGAAGCCTGCTGGCCGAGCTCGTGCACATGGGCCCATGGGTCAACCCCGACCAGCCCAACCTGATGGGCTCACCCGTGACGCACGCCACGGGCATGCTCGGCGCGGTACTGAGCCCGATCAGCGTCGGTCAGCCCATCCACGTGATCGACCGATGGGATCCGAGCCGCGTGCTCGACATCATCCTCGAGGCCGATGTCGGGGCCGGCACCGGTGCGTCGTTCTTCCTCGCCAGCCTGCTGAACCACGACCGCTTCACGCCCGAGCATGCGGATCGGATGGCGCGCATCGGACTCGGCGGAGCACCGGTGCCGGTGGCCCTGGGCGAACAGGCCGCCGGCCACGGCATCACCATAATCCGCGCCTACGGCTCCACCGAACACCCCAGCGTCACCGGATGCTGGTGGGACGATCCGGCCGCCAAGCGGCACGGCACCGACGGTCGGCCGCTCGACGGGGTGGAGCTGCGCCTGGTCGACGACGACACGGATGTCGCTCCCGGCCAGCCCGGCGAGATCCTCTCGCGCGGACCCGACCTGTGCATGGGGTACACCGATCCGACCCTCACCGCGGCCGCCTTCGACGCCGACGGGTGGTACCGCACCGGCGACATGGGCGTCCTCGACGTCGACGGATTCCTCACGATCACCGACCGGATCAAGGACATCATCATCCGGGGCGGCGAGAACATCTCGGCGGCCGAGGTCGAGGACGCCATCGCCCACCTGCCGGCCGTGGCCGAGGTCGCCGTCGTCGCCGTCCCCGACGATCGCCTGGGTGAGCGGGCGTGCGCGGTCGTACGGCTCGCCCCAGGGGAAGCACTCACCCTCGACCACCTGGGCCGCCACCTGGATGGCATCGGCCTCGCCCGCCAGAAGTGGCCCGAGGAGTTGCGGGTGGTCGACGACTTCCCCCGCACCGCCACCGGCAAGATCCGCAAGGTCGACCTGCGCCAGGATCTCCGCGCGACCTGACCGCGGGCGAACGGCCGGCCCGCCAGTGGGCGAGAGCCCCCGCGGGTGCGTCAGCTGGACGCGGCTTCGGCCCCGGTGCCGGCGGCCCCGGCACCCATGTTCTCCCAGCGGGCCCGCACCTGCTCCGGCGTGAGCTTCTCGCGCGAGCTCAACGAGCGGATCGACACGTCGTGGCCCGCCGCACGTTCGCGGAGAGCGCCGACGGTGGCCTGCTCGCGGGCGACATGGGCGAAGGGATCGAAGTGGTACCAATCCATCGCGTTGGCGTGGGTCATCCTGGTGATGTCCGACGCGGGCACCTCCTCGGCGGCGAACAGTGCGGCGAGCGTCTCCGGCGCGTCGGGCCACATCGAGTCGGAATGCGGGTAGTCGCACTCCCACGCCATGTTGTCGATCCCGATGTCGTGTCGCAGTCGAACCCCCGTCGGGTCGGAGATGAAGCAGGTGAGGAAGTGCTCCCGGAAGACATCGGAGGGAAGGCGGTCCCCGAAGTCCTGGCCGGTCCACAGGTGGTGCATCTCGTAGGTCCGATCGACCCGCTCGAGGAAGTACGGGACCCAACCCGTGCCCCCCTCGCTCAGAGCGACGCGCAGGTCGGGGAACTCCTTGAGCACGCGCGACCACAACAGGTCGGCTGCGGCCGACTGGATGTTCATGGGCTGCAGCGTGATCATCACGTCGGGCGGCGAGTCGGGGGCCGGGAACGACAGCTGACCCGAGGAGCCGAGGTGGATCGACAGCACCGTGGCGGTGTCACAACACGCACGCCACAGCGGATCCCAGTAGGCGTCGTGGAAGCTCGGATAGCCCAGCGCCGCGGGGTTCTCGGTGAAGGTGAGCGAATGGCAGCCCTTGGCGCTGACCCGCCTGACCTCGGCCGCGCACTTCTCGGCATCCCAGATCACCGGCAGGGCCATGGGGATGAAGCGGCCGGGGTAGGCGCCGCACCACTCGTCGATGTGCCAGTCGTTGTAGGCCCGCACCAGGGCCAGTCCGAAGTCCTCGTCTTCGACGGCGAACAGCCGAGCGGCGAAGCCGGGGAACGACGGGAAGTTCATGGAGGCCAGCATCCCGCCCGCGTCCATGTCCTTCACCCGTTCGTGGACCTGGAAGGTCCCGGGCCGGATCTCGTCGAGGGACTGGGGTTCGACG
>JAOUEE010000407.1 GCA_029858875.1 Acidimicrobiia bacterium | reverse complement strand
TGTGGCTCATCGGCGGCGACGGCTGGGCCTACGACATCGGCTTCGGTGGGGTTGACCACGTGCTGGCGTCAGGCCGGGATGTCAACATCCTGGTGCTCGATACGGAGGTGTACTCCAACACGGGCGGACAGACGTCGAAGGCCACACCCCGCGCCGCCATCGCCAAGTTCTCGGCCGGCGGCAAGACCACCGCCAAGAAGGACCTCGGCATGATCGCCATGGCGTACGGCGACGTCTACGTGGCCCACATCGCCATGGGCGCCAACATGACCCAGACCGTGAGGGCCCTGTCCGAAGCGGCGGCCCATCCGGGGCCCTCGATCGTCATCGCGTACAGCCCCTGCATCGCGCACGGCATCGACATGAGCGACATGATGGGCCACCAGAAGATGGCGGCCCAGAGCGGCTACTGGCCGCTGTACCGCTACAACCCGGGCAACGAAACGGTGGGCGACCATGCCCTGCACCTGGACAGTCGCAAGCCCACGATCCCGTTCCGGGACTTCGCCCTGACCGAGGCACGATTCTCGATGTTGGCCCGCATCAATCCGGCGGTGGCCGACGACCTGATGACGAAGGCGCAGCAGGACATCGACGATCGCTGGCATCTGTACGAGCAGATGGTCGAGGTCGAGCGGAGTGCCCGATTCGGCATCCTGGCTGACGAGGAGGAAGGCTGATGGATCTCCGCACCCGCTATCTGGGTCTCGAACTGCGCAACCCACTCGTGGCGTCGTCTTCGCCGCTCACCGGAGCCGTCGAGTCCCTCCTGGCCCTCGAAGACGCCGGCGCCGCCGCCGTCGTCCTCCCCTCGCTGTTCGAGGAGCAGGTCGAGCACGACGCCTTCGCCCTCGACCACGCCGTCGGTGTCGGCACCGGCGTGAACATGGAGGCCCACGGCGGCTATTTCCCCGCGCTCGATGACTACAACACCGGCGCCGACGAGTACCTCGATCTGCTGATCGCCGCCAAGCGAGCCCTTTCCATTCCCGTGATCGTCAGCCTGAACGGCACATCGGACGGTGGATGGATCCGGTACGCGACCGCCCTCCAGGACGAGGGAGCCGATGCCATAGAGCTGAACGTCTATCACGTGGCCGCCGATCCCGAGGCCAGCGGCGCCCAGGTGGAGGATCGCTACCTCCACCTCGTCGAGCACGTGCGGTCGGCGGTCGACGTCCCGCTGGCCGTCAAGATCGGTCCGTTCTTCAGCTCGCCGGCCAACATGGCCCGCCGCCTGGCCGCGGCGGGGGCCGACGGGATCGTGCTGTTCAATCGCTTCTACCAGCCCGATATCGACCTCGAGACCCTCGACGTGCGCCCCGACCTGGTACTCAGCACGCCGGACGAGCTGCGACTGGTGCTGCGCTGGATCGCCATCATGGCCGGACGGGTGGACGCCGACCTGGCCGCCACCACCGGCGTGCACGACGCCGACGGCGTGGTGAAGCTCATCCTGGCCGGAGCCGATGTGGCCATGTCCGCATCGGCTCTCCTACGCCACGGCCCCGGGCACCTGCGCACCATGCTCGACGGTATGACCCGGTGGTTCACCGATCGCGACTACCAATCGGTCGACCAGGCGCGGGGCAGCATGAGCCAAGCATCTGCGCCCGATGCCAGCGCGTTCGAGAGGGCCAATTACCTCAAGACGCTGGTGGCCTACGCACCCCGTGGGTGATCGGCCGAATCATGCACGGGACCGGCCCAGAGGCACCATGGTCGGTTTCGGGCGCCCGTTGGCGTAGCGTTGTGTATGAGTTGGCCACCAGGGTCCGCTCCAATCGAAAGAGTAGCAATGCAGGGAACTGTCAAGTTTTTCAACAGCGAAAAGGGCTTCGGCTTCATTTCACGAGAGGGAGCAGACGACGTCTTCGTCCACTACTCCAACATCGCGGGTGAGGGCTACAAGTCTCTGGATGAGGGTCAGACGGTCGAGTTCGACGTCGCGCCCGGCCGGAAGGGTGAGGAAGCGCAGAACGTACGCGTCGTCTGAACAACGGTTCGTTGAACGCCGCCGGTCCTTCGGGGTCGGCGGCGTTCGCCGTTTTCGGGGCCGCTCAGCTGCCGGACTGGGGCTCGCGCCGGGGGATCCTCGGCGACCGCATGACCGACACCAGCCGGGCGACGACCCCCACCAGCAGTATCTGGCCCATGAGGACCTCGACCACGGCCAAGCTCCGCCCGACATCGGTGGCCGGCACGAACTCGCCGTAGCCCAGGGTGCTGAGCGTCACGAAACTGTAGTAGGTGAAGATGTTGCGGGTGCCTTCGGTGGCGTCGGTGAAGTATGGATCGCCGCTCCAACTCTGCACGCCATGGAAGAGGATGGCGAACGCCAGCCCCACCAGCGCGTAGACATCGATGGCTCCGAAGACCGTCCGCGCGGTGATGGTGGGTCGCGCGACCAGACGCACGACCATGTTGGCGCTCGCCACCAGCATGAGCAGGGCGATCACCACGTCGAGGAACCCCGTCCGCCAGCCGCTCGGCCACACCGCCACCAGCGTTGCGAGGATCAACAGCACGGAGGCCGCAGCGGCCCCGGCCATCCACCACCGCCGCCCGATGCGCTCGGGCAGGGCGATGACGGCCATGGTGGCCACGGTGAGCCCGAACACCGCCGGCTGTACCCAATGTCGGTCAGAAGCCGACACCACGACGTACAGCACCAGCACGATCACCAGCACCAGCCCGTACGGCGGTTCTCCTCCGGCGCGGAAACGGTGACGCTGACGGCGAGCGGCGTGGATCATGTGACGGGGACCACTTCTGTTGCTTCTCTGGACCACGACCGGGGCCGGCCGGCCCCGGCGGCCGCCGCGGCGTGTTCGCGGCCGGTCCACACAGTGAAGCACGCCAGGCGTGGCCCGCTGGGCACGTTCGCCTCCGCACCGGTCGCGATGTCGCGAGTCCCGTCGCCCATTCACAGGTGGCGCCACGGATTCTGCTGTACTGGCAGCCGAGCGATTCCTCGCTCATCCGAGGAGACCATGACCAGTCCGGCCCGAGCGCCGTCGGCGGCGGCGGCGGCGGCGGCCGAGCGCCGCCGGCATCATTTGCCCCGCTTCCGGTGGATCCTCCTCGGGCTCGTCGTGGCGCTCGGGGCGCTCTGGCTGGCACCCACCATCGCCGCCTTCGTCGGCGACCTCGACTTCGAGGGCCTCCGGCACCCGTAC
>JAOUEE010000083.1 GCA_029858875.1 Acidimicrobiia bacterium | reverse complement strand
TACCCCTTGTCGAGGAGGAGCTCCGCGAGGTACGAGCCGTCCTGGCCGGTGATGCCCGTGATGAGTGCGCGTTTGGTCATGTGTCCCCATTTGTATCGCCGGCCACCCGTTTCCGCATCTCCTGGAACAGATCATGCAGGGTGTCGTCGAGCGGAATCACCGGCTGCCAGCCGGTATCGGTGCGCAGTTTGGTGGCATCGCCGCGCAGGATCGGGAGGTCGATCGGTCGCAGCAGCGACGGGTCGACGCGCAGCTCGATCGGTCGATCGGCGAAGGCCAGCAACCGTTGGGCGATATCGAGGACGCTCACGTCGGTCCCCGAGCACACGTTGTAGGCCTCGCCGGCGCGACCGTCGCGGGCCAGCAGTCGATAGGCGCGCACGACGTCGCGCACGTCGGTGAAGTCACGCCGGGCGCTGAGGTCGCCCACCGGGATGGTGGCCTCGCCCGCCCGTTCGGCGGCGATGGCTCGGCGGGCGATGGCGGCAGCCAGGAATCGATCGGACTGGCCCGGACCGAGGTGGTTGAAGGCGCGGGCCCGGATCACGTCCTGGCCGTAGCCGAGGTGTGCCTGCAGGCCGATGAGATCGGCGGCGGCCTTGCTGGCGGCGTACGGGCTGGCCGGGCGAAATGGTGCCGACTCGGCGAGCGGCAACTCGTCGGGCGACACGAGGCCGTACACGTCGGCGCTGGTGGTGGCGATCACCCGGTCCACGCCGGTCTGGCGGGCGGCCGTGAGCACGTTGAGGGTGCCTTCGGTGTTGGCCCGATAGGTCTCGTGCGGTGTCGACCAGGAGGCGGCGACGTCGGCCTGACCGGCCAGGTGGAACACCACCGCAGGCCGGTGTTCGCCGAAGCTGTCGATCAGCTCGTCGAGTTGGCGGATGTCGGGGCCCTCGGCCCGATCGATGCCGATGACCTCGTCGCCGACGGCCTCCAGATGCTCGACGAGGTGGCGTCCGACGAATCCGTGCGCGCCGGTCACGAGGACGCGCATCGGCTCGAGTGGAGCTGCGGGGTCGCCCTCGGGGCTGGACATCGTCGCTGACGATACTCCGATCGCCCGACGGGCGACGACCGGGGCGGGGCCGGGATCGGGCGCGCTGGTGGGTGGCATCGATGCCGGTAGCCTGCGTTGATCGTGACGGCTGCCGAGAACGTTGAGGAGGCCCCGCCTCGCCTGCCGGCCGTGCTGGTCGTGGTCGTCGTGGACGACCCGGCGGAGGATCTCACCCCCACCCTCACGTCGGTGAGCGCCCAGGCCGAGGTGCCGATGGGAGCGGTGGTGGTGGATGTCACCGCCGATTCGGTGGTCGACGAGGCCGCGGTCCGAGCCCTGGTACCCGAAGCCGTGGTACGCCGAGCTCCCGGGGCCAGTTGGGCCGAGGCGGTCAATGCGGTGCTGACCCGACCCGAGCGCCTGCCGTTCATGTTGGTCTGTCGTGGTGGGGTGCGCCTTGCCGAGGACGCGATCGCGCATCTGGTCTCCGAGGCGTTGGCGTCCAATGCCGGCGTGCTGGGGCCCAAGCTGGTCGACCGCGAGCAGCCCGATCACCTGCGTTCGGTCGGCCTGGGCAGTGACAAGTTCGCCTTCCCGGTCTCCGCCGTCGAGGTGGGCGAGCTGGATCAGGAGCAGCACGACGCGGTGGTCGACGTGTTCGCGGTCGACACCCGCTGCGTGCTCATCCGGTGGGATCTGCTGGTCGCCATCGGGGGCATCGATCCTGCCATTGCCGCCGACGGGGACGACATAGACCTGGGCTGGCGGTCGCTCCTGGCCGGTGCTCGGGTGCTGGTGGTGCCCGACGCCGTGGCCGGGGTGGGGCCCGAGCCGGTTCCCGATCGCCGCAGCCGGCTCCGACACCAGGTTCGGATCATGCTCTCGGGCTACGGCGCCTTCCGGCTGGCTCGGGTCCTGCCCCAGGCGGCCATCGTCTGGCTGGTCGACCTGTTGGCCGCCCTGATCACCTTCCGCTTCGACCGGTGCCGGGATCTGCTCGCGTCGTGGACGGCCAACCTCCGCCACCTGGGCGGCATTCGCCGGCGCCGCCGCCAGGTCCGCCAGTACCGCCAGGTCGGCGACGGTGAGGTGCGGGAGTACCAACTGGCCGGCAGCGCGCAGTTCCGTCAGTGGCTGGCGGCCCGGGTCGCCTTCACCGAGGGGTCCTCGGCCGGTCGGGTCGCTCGCCGGCGGATCGACGCCCTCTCCGACGCTGCGGTCCGCAACGTGCTGCTGGCCGTCGTGGCCGTCGGCGTGGTGTACGTGTTCGGCAGCCGGCACCTGCTGGCCGGTTCGATACCTGCCATCGGATCGCTGGCCAACTTCGACGTCGTGGCCCGGGACGGCCTCGGCGAGTGGTGGAGCGGGTGGTGGCGCAGTGGGTTGGGCACGGATGTGCCGGTCCCCGCCGGCCACGCGGTGCTGGGCGCCATGGGGGTGGTCCTGCTCGGGGCCGAGGGGGTGCTGCGGGTCGTCCTGGTGCTCGGAGCCATCCCGCTGGGCGCCTGGGGCATGGCCCGAACCCTGGCCCCCATGGAGTCGAGGCGGGCTTCCATGGTCGCCGCCGTCGTGTACCTGGCACTCCCGGTGGGCTACAACTCGTTGGCCACCGGACGTTGGTCGGCGCTGGTGGCCTATGCCGCCGCCCCGTGGCTCCTCGGCCAGCTCGCGCGGGCCAGTGCGTCGGGCTCGTTCGCCGGGCGCTCCACCTTGTTGACCGCGACCCTCGGGCTCGGTTCGGTGGCTGCCATCGCGGCGTTGTTCGCGCCCATGGTGGTGCTGCTGGTCGGAGTCATGGCCGTGGGCCTGGTGGCGGGCTCGGTCGTGGCCGGCAACCTCACGGGCATGGGCCGCGTCCTCGTCGCCACGGTGGGGGCGACGGCGCTGGCCTTCGGTCTGCACCTGCCGGGTGCCCTGGCCCTGTTCCGGGACGGCGGGCAATGGGCCCCACTCGGTGCGTCGGGCGGGACCGAGCCCGGCACCATCTCGTTGACGGCGCTGCTGCGGTTCGACACGGGCCCGGTCGTGGCCACGGTGCTCGTGTGGGGGTTGTTCGTGGCCGCCGCCTACCCCCTCGTGCTGGGCCGAGGCGCTCGATTGGTGTGGGCCATTCGGGCCTGGTTCGTTGCCATGGCCGGCTGGGGTCTGGCCTGGGCGGCCCAGTGGGGGGCTCTGCCGGTGGCCCTGCCTTCCACCGAGTTCGCCCTCGTGCTGGCCGCCGTCGGGCTGGCCATGGCGGTCGGTATCGGCGCTGCCGTGTTCGAGGTCGACCTGCTCCGGCACAACTTCGGTTGGCGCCAACTGCTCGTCGTGTTGGCCGGTGCCGGGCTGGTCTGTGGTCTGTTCCCGGCCGTGGCCGCGTCGTTCGACGGTCGCTGGTCGATGCCCCGAGGCGACTACGACGACCTGTTCGCCGCGGTGTTCCCCGAACCGGCCGACTCCGGCAGCTACCGCGTGCTGTGGCTGGGCGACGACTCCGTCATGCCGGCACGGGGTTGGCCACTGCGCGCAACGGAGTCGTTCGCCCTCACCGACGATGGCGCGCCCGACATCTTGAACCAGTTGGTCGCTCCGCTCGATGCCGACACGCGCGCCGTCCGGGATGCCGTCCGCGACGCCACCGCTGGACGGAGCAATCGCCTCGGTCGACAACTGGCCGAAACCGGGGTTCGCTACGTGGTGGTGGTGCAGCGAATCGCACCCGCGCCATTCGCCGAACAGGAGGTGCCACTCTCGGACGCCACCGGCGATGGTCTCAGCGAGCAACTGGATCTCCAGCGCATCGAGGGGGTCAATCAGGCGCTGATCTTCTACGAGAACACGTCGTGGGTCCCCAGTCGGGCCGCCGTGCCCCCGGCCAGTGATCGGGTGCCCGAACCCGCCGACGCCCAGGCCGTGCTGGTGGAGGAGTCCGGGGCCAACCGCTTCACCGGGGTCGTCGAGGCCGGTCCGGAGGTGCATGTGGCCACACCCGTCGACCTGGACTGGCAGCTCACGGTCGACGGCGAAGTGGCGGCTCGAGGCGATGGCCTCGGATGGGAGAATCGCTTCGCCCCCCTCAACCGGGGCGACGCCGTCCTGACCTACCGGACGCCCCTGTGGAAGCGCCTGGCCCTCATCGGTCAGGTCCTGGCCTGGGTGGCCGTGATGGCACTCCTGGTGAATCGTCGGCGGGCGCGGGAGCGGACATGAGCGCGTTCCGAGGCCCGGCCCTGATCCTCATCCCGGCACTGCTGGTGGGTGGCGCGGTGTACGACGCCGACAACCGTCCCGAACCCGATCCCGTCGAGGTCCCGGCCGATGTCGGCCTCGCCACCGTCGCTCCGGTCGATGCCTCCTCCTCGGTCTGGTACTGCCCGGCCGCGGCGTTGACCGACGAGGATCAGGTGTTGGTCGTCAACCTGGCGGAGCAGGACCGACAGGGCACGGTCACCTACTACCCGGCACCGCCCGAATTCGGCGAAGGTGGCGATACCGCAGTGGTGGCGCAGATCGAGATTCCCGCCGGCACCGAGCTCGACCTGGTGCCGGCCGATCAGCTCCCCGGCGGGGTTGCGGTCAGTGCGGTGGTCGAGATCGAGGGTGGCGGCGTCCTGGTCGAACGAAGCGCGTCGCGCACCGAGCTCGGCGCCACCGACCGTCGGCCGTGCGCCACCGAGGCCTCGGCCGCGTGGTACTTCCCGGTTGGTGCCACGGTGAGCGATCCCGGTGTGTCGGCCGCCACCGAGCAACTCGTACTGCTGAACCCGTTCCCCGATCCGGCCGTGGTGGACATCACCTTCGACACCACCAACGGGTCCCGGGATCCCGGTCGCTACGAGGGACTGGTGGTGGCCGGCCGATCGGCCCGTCTGCTCGAGGTCAACGAGGAGGTGGCCAACGTGGAGCGGGCGTCGGGCTTCGTGCGGGCCCGCAGTGGACGGCTCATCATCGACCGGGTGCTCAGCTACGACGGTGCCGTCGAACGACAGGGTCTGTCGGTCTCGGCCGGTGCCACCCGCCCGGCGCTCGATCTCTACCTGCCCGGTGGCACCCTCGGCGAAGGCGCCACCACGTCGCTGTTCATCATGAACCCCGATCCGGAGCTCCCGGCCGAGATCGACATCGACGTCATCGCCGGCGAGGTCGAGGCGGTGGAGCCCTTCGAGCGAACCGTCCCGCCCGACGGCGTCATCGAGGTGGTCATCGCCTCCGAGGAGAGCGCCGATCCCATCGGGGAGGAGGCCGGGCGTGTGCTCGACGGCGTTCGTACCTTCTCGCTGGTGGTGCGCTCGCTCAACAACGTGCCCGTCGTCGCCGAGCGCCGGGATCTGGTGTTCGCCTCGTCGACGGCGGCGCCCGGCCTCACCGCCGTCATGGCCAGCCCCGTGACCGCGTCGGATTGGCGCACGGTGGTGGCATCGCTCGACCCTGCCGCGTCGGCCCTCATCGTCCAGAATCCGCTCTTCGACAGCATCGTCACCCTCACCATCACCCCCACCGAAGCCGATGTGCGATCGTTCGAGATCGCCCCGGGGAGCCGGCTGCGGGTGCCGTTCACCGACCTGGGTGTCGGGCCGGTGCGGGTGGAGGCGTCCGGGCCGGTCGTCGTCGAACGCCAGATCGTGGGCCTGTCGTCACGGTCGTCTTCCCTGGCCGTACCGGCCATCGGTTCCATACAGGAGCCCTGACCACCGCTCAGCCGCGGAGGTCGGCCAGGGCGGCCCACAGCTCGGCCGTCTTGGGCGGACCCAGGAACGACGCCCGACGAGCGCCCTCGTGGTCGACGATGACGACCAGCGGGACGGCGTCGATCCCGTAGCGCCGGTGCAGATCGGCGGCTGCGGTCACCTCGACCTCCTGCACCGCGACATCGGCGGACTCGAGGTGACGAGCCTTCTCCCAGGTGTCGGCGCAGGTGACACACGTGGCCGACGAGAAGACGGCGACCAGCCAGGGCGCGTCCGGGCGAGTGAAGTCGGCCCGGTCGAGGTGATCGGGCACCACGTGTCCGGTACGGGTGGGGGCTTCGACCCGCCGACGTTGCGCGACCCACGCGATGGCGGCAGCGACGATGACCACCAGCACGACGATCAGCAGACGATCCATGGCCCGCGTCGGTTCAGTCGGCGGTGGCGTCGTCCGGAACGGTGGTGGGCGACGGTTCCACCGCTGGTGCGTCAGCGCGATCCTTGCCGTGTTCGAGGAGGCGATTCACCTCGGCCCCGTCGATGGTCTCGTGCTCGAGCAGGCTGCGGGCGACCAGGTCGAGACCGTTTCGATGGTCGGTCAACAGCTGGCGGCAGCGCACTTCCTGCTCACGCAGGATGCGCTCGATCTCGCCGTCGATGATCTTGGCCGTCTCGTCGCTGAACGAACGTTGCCCCATGATCTCGTCGCCCAGGAACACCTGGCCCTGCTGGCCCGTCCAGGCCATGGGGCCGATGCGATCGCTCATGCCCCACTCGCGGACCATCTTGCCGGTGAGCTCGGTGGCTCGGCTCAGGTCATCGGCCGCGCCCGAGGAGGTGTCCCCGAACACGAGGTTCTCGGCCATGCGCCCTCCGAGCAGCTTCACCAGTTCGTCGACGATGTACCCGTGGCGCCAGAGGTACCGGTCCTCGGCGGGCAGGGTCATGGTCACGCCGAGAGCCATGCCCCGTGGGATGATCGAGACCTTGTGGAGAGGGTCGGTGTTGGGCAGCACCGCGGCGCACACGGCGTGGCCGGCCTCGTGGTAGGCGACCCGCTCCTTCTCGGCTTCGCTCAACACGGTGCTCTCGCGCTTTTGGCCCATCAGCACCCGATCACGGGCGCTCTCGAAGTCCATGGCCCGGATGTGATCGACGCCGTCGCGCACCGCGAAGAGGGCGGCTTCGTTGACCAGGTTGGCCAGATCGGCACCGCTCATGCCGGGCGTGCCCCGAGCCACCACGTTCAGGTCGATGTCGGCCCCCAGCTTCTTGCCGCGGACATGGACGTCGAGGATGGCTCGGCGGTCGTCGATCTCGGGCAACGGGACAACCACCTGACGATCGAACCGGCCCGGGCGCAGCAGCGCCGGATCGAGGATGTCGGGCCGGTTGGTGGCGGCCATCATCACGATGCCCTCGGTGGCCTCGAATCCGTCCATCTCGGCGAGCATCTGATTGAGCGTCTGTTCCCGCTCGTCGTGTCCGCCGCCGAGGCCTGCGCCCCGCTTGCGACCCACCGAGTCGATCTCGTCGACGAAGATGATGGCCCGTCCCAGCTTGCGGGCCGACTCGAACAGATCTCTCACCCGACTGGCGCCCACCCCCACGAACATCTCCATGAAGTCGGATCCGGTGACCGAGAGGAAGGGCACCCCGGCCTCGCCGGCGACGGCACGGGCGATGAGGGTCTTGCCGGTACCGGGCGGGCCGACCAGCAGCACGCCCTTGGGAATGCGGGCCCCGATGGCACCGAACTTGTCGGGATGCTTCAGGAAGTCGACGACCTCACGGATCTCCTGCTTCACTCCGGCGTACCCGGCCACGTCCTCGAAGGTGGTTCCGGGTCGTTCGGTGGAGTACGTCTTGGCCCGCGAGCGACCGATCGACATGATGCCGCCCATCTGGCCCTGGGCCCGACGCTGCATCCACCAGAAGAACAGGATGAGCAGCGTGATCGGCAGCAGCAGTGGGAGCCACGTGGCCAGGAACGACGGCTGGGTGCGGTCGACCTCGACTTCGGGGACCTTCTCGCGGTACACCTCGAGGTCGGCCTCGCGGATGTCGGCCGGACCCGTGGTGGTGAAGCTGTCACCGCTGACGTAGGTGCCGTCGATGTGGCCGGTCTCGTTGTTGATGACGATCTTCTCCACCTGGCCCTCGGCGACCGCCTTCTGGAAGTCGGAGTAGATGACGCCGTCGCTGTCTCCGGCCGGGAGCACGGCCGACAACACGACGGCGGCCACGAGCGTGCCCAACACGATCCACATGGCCAGCCGGGGCCAGCCCGGGTCCGATGAACGCGCCTCGCGTTCGGGTCCGGAGCCGCGCGGGGGCGGCGGGGGTGGGGGAGGGGGACCAGAGTCGGCCATGATTCCATCGTAGGGCTCCCCCTACCCCTCTGCGGCGCGCGGATCCGCCGAGTCCGGCCGATCGATCGCTACCATCACGCCATGGTTCGTACCTGTGCTCGGCCGATCTGTGCGCAAGCAGCGGCGACAACCCTGTCCTATGACTATGCGTGCAGCATGGTGTGGATCGATCATCTCACCGTCGAGGACCATCCCATGACCCACGATCTGTGTCTGGTCCATGCCGACCGGCTGGTCGTGCCCCAGGGTTGGGTGCTCGAAGACCGTCGCACCGTCCTGCGCCGCATCGCCTGACACCTCGCGGGCGGGTCAGGGGGGCACACTCCGTAGCCTTTGCCCGATGAGCTCGACCTCGCGACCGTCACGTGAGCTCCTCGTGGGCGGCGGGTTCTGGTTGCTCGGCAACCTGGCGGCCGCGATGACCGCCGTGGTGGTCGCCGGTGCATTCGGCTGGGACCTGGCCGCCACCAGTGGCGACGGCGCCGATGTGGGACGGGCCTCGATCCAGATCGCCAGTGGCGGGTCCGTCGACGCCGACGTGGTACCGATCTGGGGAACGGCGATCTTCCAGATCCCGTTCTGGGCAGCGCTGCTCTTCGCACCGGTGGTGGTGACCCGGGGCTGGCGGGCCATGATCGAGCACTATCGCGTCACCGTGCGGTGGCGGTCGGTGCCGCTGGGTCTGGCATCGGGTCTGGCCTGCCAGATCGCGGTGCTGCCCGTCCTGTACTGGCTGTTGTTCTCGGTCCTCGGCGACGCCGATGTCGGCGCGCCGGCCCGGGCGTTGGCGGCGCGGGCCCACGGCACCCTGGGTGTCGCGGTCTTCGTGGTCTTCGTCGTGATCGCCGCCCCCATCGCCGAGGAGCTGGCGTTCCGGGGTCTGCTCCTGCGGGCACTCGAGCAGCTCCTGTCGCCCATCGTCGCTCTGCTCATCTCGTCGGTGGTGTTCGCGGCGGTGCACTTCCAGGTGGTGCAGTTCCCCGGTCTGCTCGTGTTCGGGTTGGTGGCCGGCGCCCTGGCCCAGCGGACCCGGGGACTGATGGCCCCGATCGCCGCCCACATGGCCTTCAATGCCGTGGCTGCCGTGACGGTCTTGACGACATGACCGAGCCGTTCACCCCGGACCTGGTTCCGGTCGCTCAATCTCGCCCCGCGCCCGCCGATGGAGTGGCGCCACGGAGAAGGGGAGTCGGAGATGGCGAATCACATGTGCGACCGGTGCGGCGGGGCGTTGGTCTCGATCACCCTGCGGGTGAGTACCGGCCCTCGGACCATGCACTCCTGCTCGACCTGCGACCACCGGGTCTGGGAGGCCGAGGGCGACTCCACCGACCTCGAAGGGGTCCTGGACGAGCTCAGTCAAACCGTACTGCCTCGGCAGAACAGCCGGGCCCGCTGACCCACCGGACACGCGCCGCACCTCGGCGCGGGTCGAGGTCGGCACCAGGATCACCCTGCCACCGCCCACTTCCCTCTCGGGCCGCTCGGGATGCGGCCGAACGGTTCGACGTCACGGGGTGCAACCCCCTCGGTGAACCGACGTGGGACCATACGTGGCCATGACCGAGGGACCTTCCCCCGACGCGCCCGCCCCCATCGTCCTGGATCAGGAGGTCGACGTGGCGCGCCCGTCTCCGGACCGGCCGGCCCCCGGGGGGCGTCGGGGCTGGCCCATCCAGAGCTGGCTGACCCTGGCCATCGTGGCCGGCTGCGCGTTGTTCATCTTCATCGAGATGCACCCGCAGCTCGTGTTCTCCAGCACCACACCCACCGGCGGCGACATGGGAGCGCACGTGTGGGGGCCGGCATACCTGCGTGACGAGCTGCTACCCAACTGGCAACTCAGCGGGTGGACACCCGACTGGTACGCCGGGTTCCCTGCGTTTCGGTTCTACATGGTGCTGCCCGCGCTGGTGATCGTCGTCCTCAACGCAGGTGTGGGTGTGCTCCCGGGCTCGTTGATCATCGCCTCGATCGGCTTGCTGGCCTACGTGGCCTGGCGGCAGGGTCGGGTGCGTTGGTCGGTCGCCGTGATCGTGGTCGGCGTGTCGGCCCTGGTGCTGGTGAGCCTGCCCTACGGCGTGGCGTTCAAGATCGTGGCGGTCAGCGGCCTGGTGGCCATGCCCGTCACGGCATGGGCCATGGGCCAGCTGGCCCGGCTTCCCTTCCCGGGGCCACCGTTGCTGGCGGTGGCCACGCTGCCGTTCGTGTTCGATCGCTCGTTCAACATCTACGGCGGCAATGCCGCCTCCACCATGGCCGGAGAGTTCGCCTTCTCGATCAGTCTGGCCGTGGCGCTGCTGTTCATCGGGCTGGTGGCCCGGGGCCTGGAGACCGGCAAGGGGCGAAGCGTTGCCGCGGTGGTGTTCGCGGTGGTGATCCTCTGTCACCTCATTCCGGTGGTCTTCGTCGCCATCGCCTGCGGGTGGCTGTTCGTCCTCAAGACCGGGCGGGGACAACTCCGCTGGGCTGCGGCCGTCATTCCGGTCGGGGTGCTGCTGAGTGCATTCTGGCTGGCGCCGTTCTATCTGCGGCGGGTGTACCTCAACGACATGGGGTGGGGGAAGACCGGTGGGTTCAAGGAGCTGAGCGACTGGAGCGACAAGTGGAGCGACGTCAGCGAATGGGAAGGCTTCGTGTCCCCGCTGCTGAGTCGCAGTGTGCTCAACCCCGACAACATCCTGCGTGACAGCCCGCCACTCGAGATCGTCCTGGCGCTGGCCGTCATCGGATTCGTGTTGTCGATCATCACTCGAACCCGCCTGGGGGTGGCCTTGGGCCTCACCGCCCTCACGCTGGCGGCGGTGTTCATCGCCATGCCCGAGGGCCGCCTCTGGAATGCGCGACTCCTGCCGTTCTACTACCTCACGCTGTACCTGCTGGCTGGTCTGGCCCTGGCTCTGGCCATTCGCGGCGGCGCGTGGCTCATCCGCCGAGCGGTCGTGTCGGCCACCGACGCGCAGATGGTGTCGGCGATCAGCGCCGGCGCCATCGGCCTCGTGGCCGGCCTTCCCCTCGGCGGCGTCTTCGTGCTGATCGACGACGGCTCCAGCGCATTCGACAGCCCAGGGCCGTTGCTACCGCTGGTGTTCCTCGTGACCTGGCTGGTCGTGATCGCCGCAGCGGTGGGCGGCGCCTGGTTCCTGTCGGCCGCCCCGGGGCGCGACGGTCCCACCACGGCAGCCATGGCCACCCGATCGGCTGGTGCCGTCGTCGTCACCGGGCTGGTGCTCATCGTGTTGGGCATGAACCTGGGGGCTCTTCCGGGTGGCGACCGCGAACCGGGCACCTTCAGCTGGGGTCCGTTCAGCACCGGTGACATCAGCTTCGTGCCGGGGTGGGCCGAGTGGAACTTCGAGGGCTACCAGGGGCGCGAAGGCAACTGGGCGGGGGGCGGCTGGGACGAGTACTCGGCGTTGGTCTCCACGATGGAGGGAGTGGGCGAGACCCACGGCTGCGGTCGCAGCTTCTGGGAGTTCGAACCCCAGCTCAATCGCTACGGGACCACCATGGCCCTCATGCTGTTGCCCTTCTGGAGCGACAGCTGCATCGGCTCGATGGAGGGCCTGTACTTCGAATCCTCGGCCACCGTGCCCTACCACTTCCTGCTCCAGTCCGAGCTGTCCGGTCCGTCGTACACCAACGACCTGGCCGACGAGGAGGGGGCCACCACCACCGATCGGGGCGGGCCGTCGCGGGCTCAGCGCGACCTGCCGTACCGCAGCTTCGACATCGACCGCGGCGTCGAGCACCTCCAACTGCTGGGCGTGCGGTACTACATGGCGTTCTCGCCCACCGCGGTCGAGGCGGCCCGGGTCCACCCCGATCTCACCGAGATCGACGGCTCCGGACCCTGGCGCATCTTCCTGGTGGACGGGGCCGAGCTGGTGGAGCCACTGGCCTACGAACCGGTGCGGGTCGAAGGCATCGACGACCACCAGGACGAGTGGCTCGACTTCGGCGTCGACTTCTACCAGGACCCCGACGCCTGGGATGTCTTCCTCACCAACGACGGACCCGACGACTGGCTCTCGCAGGGACCCGACGAGGAGGTGGCACCCCGGGCGGTCGAGCCGGCCGCCGTCACCGGCATCGAGGTCACCAACGACACCATCTCGTTCCGCGTCGACCAGGTCGGGTCACCGGTACTGGTCAAGACCTCGTACTTCCCCAACTGGCGGGTGGACGGGGCCGAGGGTCCGTGGCGGGTCGCGCCCAACCTGATGGTGGTGGTACCCACCGACACCCAGGTCACGCTCGAGTACGCCAACACCGGGGTCGAGTGGTTCTCGTACCTGGCCACCCTGGTGGGGTTGGTCGGCCTGGTGGGATTGGTCGCCCTCGACCGGCGGGCCCGGACGCAGCCCGAGCCGTGGTGGGACCCGCTCGATCGATGGTTCCGTCGGCCGCCCAGACCAGAACCCGCCGAACCCGACAGCGCGGAGTTGACCGACCAACAGCTCAGCTTCACGTGGTCGGCTCCGGCCGAGGACGATCTGGGAGCCACGGCCGGGAGCGATCCGCCCGACCGGTCATGAGGAAGCTGTTCCGTCGATTCGTCGCCGTGGGCCTCGTCGCCACCGCCGTCGACATCGGCGGCTACGTGCTGCTGCGCGAGGGGTTCGGGTGGGCGATCGTGCCGGCCGAGGTCATCGCCCTCGCCGTGGCTGCCACCACCAGCTGGATGCTGCACCGGTTCGTCACCCTGAGGGACGACCCGTTCCAACGATGGATGCACCATCCGCGGGTGTTCGTGTCCGTGGGCCTCGTCGCCGGCGCCATCGACCTCGCCGTCCTGCTGGTCCTGGGTGGTACGCCGGCGGCGAAGGTGGGTGCTGTCGCGGTGGCGTCGGTGGTGCGGTTCGCGGCTCACCGGTTCGTGCTGTTCCGGGAGGTCCGTTCCGATCAGCTCGAACCGGCGGGGCGGCCCCTGCCGGCGGGACCGGTGGACCTCTCGGT
>JAOUEE010000082.1 GCA_029858875.1 Acidimicrobiia bacterium | reverse complement strand
GGAGGCGGCCGGACAGATCCGGGCCGACAGCATCGTGTTGCTACGGGTCGACCCCGAGACCGGGCAGGCGGCGACGGTGTCCATTCCCCGCGACCTGTGGGTCCCCGTGCCCGGATCGGGCCGCGAATGGAAGATCAACTCGGCACTGGCCATCGGGGGCCGGGAGAAACTGGTGGAGACCATCTCCGAGAACTTCGACATCGACATCAACCACTACGTCCAGGTCGACTTCGCCGGGTTCGCCGACGTGATCGATGTCATGGGCGGCGTGCATGTGTGGTTCGACCATCCGGCCCGGGACGCCGGATCGGGGCTGGACGTGCCGGAGGCGGGCTGTCGACAACTGAGCGGCGACCAGGCCCTGGCCTACGTGCGGGGGCGCGAGTACCAGGAGTTCGTCGACGACCGCTGGCGGATCACCGGCGGCAACGATCTCACCCGGATCGACCGTCAGCAGGACTTCCTCATCGTCGCGCTCGATCAGGCCCTGGCCGCGGGCGGTCGCAATCCGGTGGAGATCCAGCGCCTGGTGGAGGCCGGCATCTCGTCGGTGGTCCTCGACGATCGACTCGCGCCCAACGACCTCATCGACCTGGCCAACGCCATGGGGGACTTCGACCCCGAGCGGCTGCAGCGCTACACCCTCTCGGTCTACGACGATCGGATCGACGGCCAGGACATCCTGCGGCTCCACGAGGACGAGGCCCAACCCATTTTCGATGTCTTTCGCGGCACTGGCGGGTTTCTCACCCCGAGCGCCGTGACGGTGGTGGTGGGCGGGGCCGAGTCGACGGCCACCGCCGATGCCCGAGCCGCCCTGGCCGGCAAGGGGTTCGTGGTCGAGCCCACGCTCGATGCCCGAGCCGATGGGTCCACGATCTTCTTCAGCCCCGATCGGGCCGAAGAGGCCGAGCTGCTGGGTCGCTTCGTCGACCCCGTGCCCGACTTCGTCGTCGTGACCGGCACCGACACGCTCGACCTGGCGGTCGGCACCGACTACGACAGTGTGCGACTGATCGCCCGGGCCGAGGGCGAGGTCGAGCCCGACGTCGAGGCCGCGCTCGAGACCGACCCGGTCGGCCCGACCACCACGAGCGGCGACGGAGAGGGCCCGAACCCCACCGCCACCACCGAGGTGCCCGAGACATTCGATACGGTGGTCACCACGACGACCACCGAGCACATCATCGGTCGGGCCCCAGAGGGCGAATCCTGTCCGTGACTCCGGTGCGGATTGGTGGCCCGAGGGACCCGGATCCCTCACCCTGAGTGGGAGATTCGACCACGGTGGGTGGCTAACCCAAGGAGTTGGTGCGTACTATGGCGAGTCGAGCTGTGGGGCCAGGAAGCTGGCAGGAGGAGACGCACATGTCGAGTCGAATCGCGGTCATAGGGACCGGTTACGTCGGGCTCACCACCGGAGCGTGTTTCGCACAGCTCGGTCACGATGTCACCTGTGCCGACATCGACGCGGAAAAGGTCGCCATGCTCAACGAGGGTCGCATCCCGATCCACGAGGAGGGCCTCGAGAACATCGTCAGGGAGGCGGTCAAGGAAGGGCGACTGCGGTTCGTGCTGGGCGCAGCCAATGCCGTCGAGGGGCGTGAATTCGTCTACCTCTGCGTCCCCACGCCCCAGTTGCCCGACGGCTCGGCCGATCTGAGCTACATCCAGGGTGCGGCCGCCGAGATCGCCCCGTACCTCGATCGCAGCGCCATCGTGATCAACAAGTCCACCGTGCCGGTCGGCTCCACCCGCCGCGTCGAGCAGGCCCTCGGGCGCCCCGATGTGACGGTCGTGTCCAATCCCGAGTTCCTGCGGGAGGGATCGGCGGTCAACGACTTCCTCAATCCCGACCGGGTGGTCATCGGTGCCGACGATCAGGGCGCCGCCACCCGTGTTGCTTCGTTGTTCCTCGGCACCCGAGCGCCCATTCTGGTCACCGATCCCGCGTCGGCCGAGACCACCAAGTACGCCAGCAACGCCTTCCTCGCCACCAAGCTGTCGTTCGTCAACGCGGTGGCCGCGGTGTGCGAGGCAGTCGGCGCCGATGTCAACGACGTGATGCTGGGCATCGGGTACGACCGCCGGATCGGTCACGAGTTCCTGCGGCCCGGGCCGGGGTGGGGCGGGTCCTGCTTCCCCAAGGACACCCGGGCCATGATCTCGATCGCCGAGGAGGGGGGCTACGACTTCACGCTCCTGCGGGGCGTCATCGAGGTCAACGACGAGCAGTTCGACCGGGTGGCGGCCAAGATCCTGTCGGCCATCAGCGGGAATGTCGCCACCTCCCGGGTCGGCGTACTCGGGCTCACGTTCAAGGCCGGCACCGACGATGTCCGCGAGTCCCCGTCCGTGGAGATTGCCCGACGCCTGCTCGCGGCTGGTGCATCCGTGCGCGGCTACGATCCCGCCATCAGCTCCCTCCCGAACGACCTCGGCGTGAACGACGTCGAGGTCGTCGACGATCCCTACGCCGCCGCCGAAGGAGCATCAGTGCTGGTCGTGCTCACCGAATGGGACGACTTCAAGTGGCTCGACCTCGACAAGCTGGGCGAGACGATGGCCGAGAAGAACATCGTGGATGCTCGCAACATCCTGGACCGAGGTGCGGTCCGCCGGGCCGGGTTCTCGTACCAGGGCATCGGCCGCAACTGATCCATCGACCCGGCTCCTGACATGGCTCGCATCGTCATCACCGGCGGCGCCGGTTTCCTCGGCAGCCACCTCACCGACCGCCTGCTCGACCGGGGTGACGAGGTCATCTGCGTCGACAATCTGGTGACGGGCCGGCGGGCCAACATCGCTCACCTCGGCGAGCATCCGGGCTTCACGTTCGTCGAGCAGGACGTGAGCGAGCACCTCGACGTCGCCGGCGCGGTCGAGGCCGTGCTGCACTTCGCCAGTCCGGCGTCGCCGCCTGCCTACCTGGGCCTGCCCATCGCAACGCTGAAGGTGGGCAGCCTGGGCACCCACAACGCCCTGGGCCTGGCCCTGGCCAAGGGCGCTCGCTTCATGGTCGCCTCCACATCCGAGGTGTACGGCGATCCCCTCGTCCACCCCCAGACCGAGGACTACTGGGGCAACGTCAACCCCATCGGGCCTCGCAGTTGCTACGACGAGGCCAAGCGCTTCTCCGAGGCGATCACCATGGCCTACCACCGCCACCATGGCCTGCCGGTGCGGATCGTGCGGATCTTCAACACGTACGGCCCCCGGATGCGACCCGATGACGGGCGAGTGGTGTCCAACTTCCTCGTCCAGGCGTTGGCGGGTGACCCCATCACCATCTACGGCGACGGCAGCCAGACCCGGAGCTTCTGCTACGTCGACGACGAGGTGCGCGGCTTCGTGGCCCTCCTCGACAGCGACCTGGTGGGGCCGTGCAACATCGGCAACCCCACGGAGTTCACCATCGCCGAACTGGCCGAGCTGGTGGTCGAGATCACCGGCTCGTCCTCGGAGGTCGTCCACCGTCCGCTGCCCCAGGACGATCCCACGCAACGTCGACCCGACATCACCCAGGCCCGGGATCGGCTCGGGTGGGAGCCCACGGTCGAATTGCGCGAAGGACTGGCCAGGACGGCCGAGTACTTCCGCGACCACGCCTGAGCGCGGCGCCTCACCGCCGCTCGTGCGGGCGGGTACGCTCCCGCCAATGGCCCCACCGCTGCGCGTCGCCTACACGATGGAGCAGTGCTGGCACCGGGTGCCGGGGGGCACGGCCACCGCCGCGCTCGAGCTGGCGCGGGCCATCGTGCGCCGGGGCGACGTGGAGCTGGTGGGCGTGGCCGCCCATCATCGCCACCCGCCCGAAACCGCGTTCCGCCCCCCGATGGTGGTCGAGCACATCCGCCTGCCGCGACGGGTGCTGTACGAGATGTGGCATCGTGCCGGTTGGCCGCCGGTGCACCGGGCCACCGGACCGGTCGACATCGTGCACGGCACGGGCGGTGCCACGCCGCCGCGTTCGTCCGAGCCGTTGGTCGTGACGGTGCACGATCTGGCCGTGCTCCATCATCCCGACTTCTTCACCGCCAACGGCCGGCTGTTCCTGCGGGCGGCCATCGACACCGCCCGCCGTCGCGCCGATCTCGTGGTGTGTCCATCGCAGGCCACGGTCGATGATTGCCTCGGCCACGGATTCGATCCCGACCGCACGGTGAAGGTGGCCCACGGGGTGCGCGCCGATCCGGTGACCGACGACCAGGTGGCCGACATCCGGCGTCGCTATGCCCTCCCGGACCGGTTCGTGCTCTTCGTCGGCACCCGGGAGCCGCGCAAGAACCTGGACACGCTGCTCCGGGCCATGGCCCAGCTACCGGATCCGGTGCCGTTGGCACTGGTGGGGCCCGCGGGATGGGGGCGGGCCCTCGAACCGCCCGCCGGGGTCGAGGTCCATCCGGTCGGTTTCGTTCCCGAGTCCGACCTGCACGCGTTGTACGGCGCGGCCACGGTGTTCTGCTACCCGAGCCTGCTCGAGGGCTTCGGACTGCCCGTGCTCGAGGCCATGGCCCGGGGTACCGCGGTGGTCACCGGTGCGGGCACCGCCACCGAGGAGCTCGTCGGCGGAGGCGGCCTCCTGGTCGATCCCGCCGACCCGACGTCGGTGGCTGGTGCACTGCACGAGGTCCTGACCGATCCCGACCCGGATGGACGCTGGGGTTGCGCCGGGGCCGCCGTCGCTGCGACCTACACCTGGGAACGCTCGGCGGCGGAGACGGTGGATGTCTATCGGCGGGCGGTGGCGCTCCCGTGACCGACCGCATCGGCGTCAACCTGGTGTGGATGGTCCCCGGGGTCGTGGGCGGATCCGAGGAGTACGCGGTTCGCACGCTCGAAGCGGTGCTCGACCGTGAGCCGGCCGACCTGGATTTCGTGGTGTTCGCCCTCGAGTCCTTCCGCGCGGCCCATCCCGAGATCTGTGCCCGCATCCCCGTGGCGACGGTCGGGATCGGCGGTGGGAGTCGGCCCACCCGCATCGCGGCCGAGAACAGCTGGCTGGCCTACCAGGCCCGCCGCCACGGTGTGTCGGTCATGCACCACGTGGGCGGTCGGTCCCCGGCGGTTCGCCGGGCGCCCACGCTGGTGACGGTGCACGATCTGCAACCGCTGGTGTACCCCGAGCACTTCGGGCCGGTGAAGGCCCGCTATCTGCGGTACGCCATTCCCCGATCGGTCGCCTCGGCGCGAGTGGTCATCGCCCCCAGCGAGTACGTCCGCGGCCAGCTCATCGAGCGCTACGACCTGCCCCCTGAACGGGTGGTGGCGGTGTCTGCTGGCTACGAGGTGCCCCGGCTCCCCGCAGTCGGTGATCCGATGCTGGGCGACGCGGTGGCCGATCTGTTGGGGCGGGCCGAGCCCTATGTCGTGTATCCAGCGGTCACCCACCCCCACAAGGACCATGCCACGGTGCTGCGGGCCGTGGCGCAGGTTGCGGCCTCCGGGCGCCCCGTGCGGTTGGTGCTCACCGGCGCGGCGGGCGCAGCCGACGGCGACGTCGACCAACTGGTCGCCGAGCTGAACCTGTCCGATCGGGTGGTGCGGCTGGGTCGAATCGAACGGTCGGTGCTCGATCTGGTGATCTCGCGGGCCGAGGCCCTGGTGTTCCCCTCCCGATTCGAGGGTTTCGGTATCCCGGTCCTGGAGGCCATGGCGCTGGGCTGTCCGGTCATCGCCGCCGACGCCACGGCGGTTCCCGAGGTGGTGGGTGGAGCCGGGATACTGCTCCCGCCAGGAGACGTCGATGCGTGGGCGTCGGCGTTGATCGATCGACTCGACGGTCGGCCACCGCGGGAGGACGCGGCGGCCGCCGGCCGCAATCAGGCCGCTCGATTCGCCCGGGCCCGCAGCGGTGAGCGACTGGAAGGGGCCTACCGCCTGGCCCTCGTCGACCCCGAGCAGCGCCGCTCGGCCTCCTAGGACCTCGTCGTGCGCATCCAGGTCATCAGCCCCCACTTCGCCCCCGACATCGCGGCCACCGGGCGGATGATGACTGGCATCGTCGAAGGCCTGGCCGCTGAAGGGCACGAACTGCACGTGATCACGTCGTTGCCGTTCTACCGGTCCAACGATGTGGAGCCGGACTGGCGCGGCAAATGGGTCCGACAGCAGGAGACGGCCTGGGGACGGGTCACGCGGGTCCATCCCTTCCCGGTCCCCAAGGCGTCACTGGCCCATCGCGCCGTGGGCTTCGCCGGCTTCACGGGGCTCACCACCCTGCATGCGGTGGCCGAGCGCTGGCGGCCCGATGTGGTGTTCGCCATGTCGCCACCGCTCACGTTGGGACTGGCCGGCTGGGTGGCGGCGCGGCGGCGGCGGGTGCCCTTCGTGTTCAACGTGCAGGACATCTTCCCGCAGGTGACCGTCGAGCTCGGCATGCTGACCAACCGGCGCGCCATCGCCTTCTTCGAGGCGATGGAGCGCTTCATCTACCGGCGGGCCGACGCCGTCACCGTGCTCTCCGACGACATGCGCGACACGGTGGTGGCCGGGCTGGACGACGGCGATGCGTCGCGGGTGTCGGTGATCCCCAATTTCGTCGATCACGACTGGATTCGCCCGGGCCCCCGGCACAACTCGTTTCGGTCCGAGCTGGGGCTCACCGACGAGACCGTGGTGATGTACGCCGGCAACCTGGGCTTCAGCCAACCACTCGAGTCCATTGCCGCTGCGGCGCGGGCCTTCGCTCACCGACCCGATGTCCGATTCGTGGTGGTGGGCGACGGCGCTCGTCGCGAGCACTTCGCCCGCCTCGCGGCCGAGCTCACGAACCTGCACCTGGTGCCCTTCCAGGAGTCGGCCCGCATGCCCGAGGTCCTGGCCGCGTCCGACATCCAGCTGGTACCGCTGCGGTCGGGCCTCACCCGATGCAGCGTGCCGTCGAAGTTCTACGCGAATCTGTCTGCCGGGCGGCCGGTGGTGGTCAGCGTCGACACGGGTAGCGAATTGGATCGGGTACTGGCCGAGATCCCCGCCGGCCTGGCGGTTGGCCCCGGCGACGACGCCGCGTTCATCACCGCCATCACCGAGCTGGTGGACGATCCCGCCCGGGCCCGCGAGATGGGGGCCACGGGCCGGCGCTGGATCGAATCGTGGTCGACCCCACGGGCCATCGGGGCCCGCTACGGCGCGCTGTTCGAGGCGCTCACCAGCCGGTAGGCGCGGCCCCCCGGGCGGCGACTCATCGGCCCCGGTGGCGGGTAGCGTGGTGGGCTATGGGTAAAGCCAGCTCGTCCAAGAAGGTCGCCCGGGCCGCCCGGGCCGGTCAGTCCACCGGACCGTCCGAACGGCGCGAGCTCGGGTTCCCCATCGCCATCGCCGCGGTGGTCATCCTGGGGGTGTTGCTGGTCGCCTGGGCCCGCACCCAACGCGAATCCGACGCGCCGTCGCTCACCGACCACTGGCACAGCGCGTACGGCGTCTACACGTGCACCGACGGGGAGTTCCTGCCACCCTTCGACAGCGAGTTCGATCCCGACGGCATCCACTCCCACCAGGACGGTCTCATCCACATCCATCCGTTCGGCTCGCGGGTCACGGGCGAGGACGCCCTCCTCGATGTGTTCTTCGAAGCCATGTTCGTGAGTCTCGACGAGGGGTTGATGGTCCTGCCCGACGGTACCGAGCTCACGGCGGAGGGCACCGAGTGCGATGGTGAACCCGCCGTGTGGCAGATCGCTCGCTGGCCCGACGCGGCCGACGTCGAGAGCGATCCCGAGGTCGTCACCGAAGATCTGAGCCTGGTGAGCTTCGAGCAGGACGGCGAGGCCTTCACCATCGCGCTGGCCCCCATCGGCGCCGACATCCCGCCACCCCCCACGGCCGCCGAGGTCGCCGAGGCCTCGCCGTCGCTGCTCAGCGAGGGGCCGGTCACCGACCTCGGTGACGGTGAGGGCAATGTCGACCTCTCGGGTGACACCGGGACCGACAGCGATCCCACGCCCAGCACCACCGTGGCCGGCGACGGCGATCCCGCGCCCAGCACCACCGTGGCCGGCGACGGCGATCCCGCGCCGAGCACAACCGTGGCCGGCGACGGCGATCCCGCGCCGAGCACCACCGCTGGGTAGCAGGAGAGCGCCGCATGAGGGCCGTGGTGTTGGTGGGCGGGTTCGGGACGCGGCTGCGTCCCCTCACCACCGCCGTCCCCAAGCAGATGCTCCCGGTCGTGGACCGACCCATGATCGAGCACGTCTTGGCCGGTCTGCGTCGTCACGGCATCACCGAGGCCGTCCTCGCCCTGGGCTTTCAGCCCGATGCGTTCATCGATGCCTACCCCGACGGCGAGTGCGCCGGCGTTTCGCTGGTGTACGCGGTCGAACCCGAGCCGCTCGACACGGCCGGAGCCATTCGCTTCGCCGCGGCCGAGGCCGGCATCGAGGAGCGATTCGTCGCCGTGAACGGTGATGTCTTCACCGATCTCGACCTCACCGAGCTGATCGCCTTCCACGATCGATCCGGCGCCGAGGCATCGATCGCGCTCACACCGGTCGAGGACCCGTCGCGCTACGGCGTCGTTCCCACCGACGACCACGGGCGCGTGCTGGGGTTCATCGAGAAGCCGCCGGCCGACGAGGCGCCCACCAAGTGGATCAACGCCGGCACGTACGTGCTCGAGCCGTCGGTGCTCGATCGCATCGACCCTGATCGGCGGGTCTCGATCGAGCGCGAGACATTCCCCGCGCTCGTCGCCGACGGCACGCTCTTCGCGTTGCAGTCCGATGCCTACTGGGTGGACGCGGGCACGGCAGCCACCTACATCCAGGTGCAGCTCGATCTGATCGACGGCCGCCGGGCCGAGGTGCTTCCCGCCATCGCCGCCGATGCGCGCTGCGACGCCTCGGCAACCGTCGAATCGTCGGTGATCGGCGCCGACGCCGTGCTCGATGCCGGCGCCCAGGTGCGCCGCTCGGTCATCGGCCAGGGCGCCAAGGTGGGCCGCAACGCCACCGTCGCCGACAGCATCATCGCCCCTCACGCCGAGGTCGGTGACGGAGCGAACGTCCACGATTTCAGCATCGTCGGGGTCAGAGAACGGGTCGCTCCGGGTACGGTCCTGCGCGACGCGCGTGTTCCCGCAACCACACCGTGATCCACAGGGGGTTCTCGTGAAGGCGGTCATCACCGGCGGCGCCGGGTTCATCGGATCGACGCTGGCCGACCGGTTGGTCGACCGAGGCGACGATGTCCTGGTTGTCGACGATCTGTCATCGGGCCAGGAAAGCAACCTCGACGCCGCCCGGGCCGCGGCCGGCGACCGTCTCCGGCTGGAGGTGTGCGACATCCGCGACGAGCGCACCACCGGGGTCATTGCCAACCACCAGCCCGACGTGGTCTTTCACCTGGCCGCGCAAGCCGATGTGCGGGTCTCGGTCGCCGATCCGGCACTGGATGCGGCCATCAACGTCCTGGGCACGATCCGAGTGCTCGAGGGTGCCCGTCAGGCGGGTGCGGCCAAGGTGGTGTTCGCGGCCAGTGGCGGCACGCTCTACGGCGAGCCGGACGCCTCGGCCCTGCCACTGCGCGAGACCCAGGAACGTAATCCCGGTTCGCCATACGGGGTCTCCAAGATGACGGGCATCGACTACCTCGACTGCTACCAGCGGCTCCATGGCCAGGACTACGCAGCCCTGGCGTTGGCCAATGTGTTCGGTCCCCGTCAGGATCCGCACGGAGAGGCCGGGGTGGTGGCGATCTTCGCCGGCCGGCTGCTGGCCGGTGAGCCCTGCACGGTGTTCGGAACCGGTGAGCAGACCCGCGACTTCGTGTACGTCACCGACGTGGCCGATGCCTTCGTGCGTGCCGGTGACCGGGGCTCGGGGGTCATGAACATCGGCACCGGTGTGGAGACCTCGGTCAACACCCTGTATCGGGCGATGGCCGCGGCCGCCGGTGGCCCGCCCGACCCCGTACTCGCTGCGGCCCGGCCCGGCGAGCTCGACCGCTCGGCCCTGGACAGCAGCAGGGCGCGCGAACAGCTGGACTGGAGCCCGCAGGTCGACCTCCAGACCGGCGTCCAAGCCGTCATCGACTGGTCCCGCCGACCGGACTGATCGTCAGCGGAACAGATCGTCGGCCGGCGCCCGCACCAGGTCCTCGGCCACCGAACCGGGTCCGAACCAGCCCGGATCGACCCCTCGGATGACACCGACCGGCAGACCACTGGCCTTGCCCATCACCAGCTCGGCGGCCGCGGCCAGCTCATCCACCACGGCCACCTCGGTGACCTGCATCTCGCGCCCCAGTGCGTCGGGTGCGCCCCGCAGATCGAGGATGGGTCGGATGCCGGCGCAGCCGATGGCCACGTCGGTGACGCCCCGGCGCCAGGGGCGGCCGAAGGTGTCGGACACGATCACCGCCACCTCGACACCGGCGCGCCCTCGGATGCCGTCGCGGATGCGCCGGGCCGACCGGTCGCTGTCGACGGGAAGCAGCGCGGCGTATCCCTTCTCGACGTTGGACAGGTCGATGCCGGCATTGGCACACACGAAGCCGTGCTCGGTCTCACTGATGATCAGCTCCCCCCGCCGGCGCAGCACCCGCACCGATTCCCGCTCCACCAGCGGCTTGTGACCGAGGGGGTCCGATGGATCGATGGCCTCGAGGCGGTCCTCGGCCTTCGACACGATCTTCTGGGTCACCACGACCACGTCCCGCTGGCGCAGCGCACAGGCGTCGACGATCAGTCCGGCCAGGTCGTCACCGGGGCCGATCTCGGGCAGGCCCGCGACGCCGAAGATCTCGAGCGTGTCCATGCGGCCGTGTCTAGCAGCGTTCGCGTTGGCCCCGGCACCGCGGAGCCGCGAGTCGCGCCGGACCGCGACACCGCTTCGCCGAGCACTCCGGCGGCCGGTACCCTCGGGGCGACATGCCGCCGGAGCCCACTCATCCCCGCGCCGCCCACTTCGCGCCCGGCACCCAACCCGTGCTGTTGGTCCACGGTTCGCACCACAAGATGGGCACCGTCTACATCCACACGGTGCTGCGCGAGTTGTGTCAGCGACACGATCTGGGTCTGCTCAACGGCTCGCAGGCCGACCTCGACGCCGACGTCGACGTGTTCTTCCAGAACAACAGTCGCATCGCGGTCGATTCGCTGCCGCCGTTCCGGGGGTCTCACATGGTGCGTGATCTGCGTGACGTGGTGATCTCCGGGTACCGGTACCACCAGTGGACCCGCGAGGAGTGGGCCAGCCGGCCGATGTCCTCCCCGCAGGTGCAGCGGCTCGGGTGTGAGGATGTCGCCGGCGACCAACCCAGCTACAAGGAGCTGCTCAATCGGGTCGACCCCGAGCGGGGGATCGGCATCGAGATCCGGCGGGTCGGGCTGGGCCTGGCCGCCTCCCTGCGTCGCTGGGATTTCACCGACGAGCGGTTCCTCGAGATCCGCTTCGAGGACCTCATGGCCGCGCCGGCCGACGGCTTCGAGCGGATCCTCCGTTGGTACGGGCTGACCGACGAGATCGTGGACAGTGGCCGCGAGGTGGCGGCTCGGCGCAGTCTCGAGTCCATCAACGCCCGACCGGTCGAGCAACGCCCGCCCCATGCCCGATCGGGTGGCAGTACGGGCAAGTGGCAGGAGCTGTTCACCGACGAGCACAAGCGCGAGCTCAAGGAGCTGGCCGGTGATCTCCTCATCGATCTCGGCTACGCCGAGGACGACGCCTGGTGACCGGAGTGGGCGCCGCGGTCAGGCCCCGGTCGCGCCGACCACGGTCCGGGCCAGCGCAGCGGCGATCTCGGGGCTGGACATGACGGTGTCGGTGACCACCGGTGTCATCCCGGTTGCGGTGATCTCGTCGGCTCGTTCGGCGTCGATCGAGTCGATCACCAGTGTGGCGGCCACATCCGCATAGAGCCGGGCCACGCCGACCACCGAGGATTCGTGTCCCAGCTCCTCGAGAAGGCGGTCGGCCGGTCCCTTCAGCGCGCGGCCACCGATGATGGGCGAAACGGCCGCCACCTGTGCCCGCCGGCGACCCAGCGCCTCCCGCACGCCGGGGACGGCCAGGATGGGGCCGATCGACACCACGGGGTTGGAGGGGGCGATCACGATCGCGGCGGCCGACGCGATGGCGTCGAGGACGCCGGGTGCCGGTGTGGCCCGGTCGGCGCCGGCGAAACGGACCGACTCCACGGGCACCGAGTGCGCCCGTTCGACGAAGTACTCCTGGAAGCCGATCTCGCCCTCGCCGGCCACGGTGACCCTGGTCCGCACCTCGTCGTCGGTCATGGGCATGATCGTCAGCTCCAGGCCCCACGCCCGAGCGATCTCGTCGCAGATCTGGTGGAGCGGTGCGTCCTCACCGAGTCGCTGCGTTCGGTACAGGTGCGTGCCGAGGTCCCGGTCACCCAGGTTGAACCAGGTGATGCCGCGGTAGCGGGCCAGGCTGTCCATGGCCTGCCAGGTCTCTCCGGCCAGGCCCCAACCGGTCTCGGGGTTGATGGCTCCGGCCAGGGTGTACACCACGGTGTCGAGGTCGGGACTGATGTGCAGGCCGTGCAGGGTCAGGTCGTCCGCCGTGTTGACGATGGCGGCGAGCTCCCCCGGTGGGAAGGCCAACTGGAGCCCGGCCAACATGCGGGCCGCGCCGACCCCACCGGCCAGCGTGACGATCATGGTCGCCCCGTCGCTCAGTGGGGGTGGGAGAGGGGATCGAGGTCGCCGCTGAGCAGGGCGAGGTCGGCGTCCACCATCAGATGCACCAGCTGCTCGAACGACGTGTCGGGCGTCCATCCCAGGTCTGCGGTGGCCTTGGAGTGGTCGCCGACCAGTAGGTCGACCTCGGCGGGCCGGAAGAAGGCCTCGTCGATGACGACATGGTCGTGGTAGTCGAGGCCCACCCGATCGAAGGCGATGTCGCAGAACTCCCGCACCGTGTGGGTCTCGCCCGTGCACAGCACGAAGTCTTCCGGTGTGTCCTGCTGGAGCATGCGCCACATGCCTTCGACGTAGTCCTTGGCGAAACCCCAGTCGCGCTGGGCCTCGAGGTTGCCCAGACGC
>JAOUEE010000406.1 GCA_029858875.1 Acidimicrobiia bacterium | reverse complement strand
AGCGGCCGGCCACCAGCCCGAGCTGGTGCACGTGTGCAACTCGGCGGCCACCCTCACCCACCCCGAGGCCCACTACGACCTGGTGCGGTGCGGCATCGCCGTGTACGGCATCCCACCGTCTCCGGCGCTGGCCGGCATCGCCGATCTCCGACCGGCCATGGGTCTTCACAGCGAGGTGGCGTTCGTGAAGCGCATTCCGGCCGGGACCGCCGTGTCGTACGGGCACGCCTGGGCGGCACCACGAGACACCACGGTGGCGACCGTACCCATCGGGTACGCCGATGGCATTCCCCGCCGCCTCTCCGCCGTCGGGGGCGAGGTGCTGATCGGCGGACACCGGTGTCCCCTGGTCGGACGGGTCACGATGGACCAGCTGCTCGTCGACTGCGGTGACCAGCCGGTGCGGGCCGGTGATGGTGTGGTGTTCATCGGTGCACAGGGGGACGATGAGCTGACCGCCACCGACATGGCCCAGCGCCTCGACACCATCGCCTACGAGGTGGTCTGCGACATCGGCTCGCGCGTCCGTCGCCGGTACCACTGACCACCATGGCCACCGTGACGGTCGAGGGGGTGCGGGTCGGTCATCACACCGACGCCGCCGCCCGCACCGGCTGCACCGTGGTCCGGTGGCCGGAGGGAACCGTGGCATCCGGTGAGATTCGAGGTGGCGCGCCGGCCACCCGCGAGTTCGCCCTCCTGGACCCCCAGCGTCGAGTCGACCGGGTCGACGCCGTGGTGCTGTGCGGGGGCTCGGCGTTCGGCCTGGCGGCGGCCGACGGGGTGATGAACGTGCTGGCCGATGAGGGGGTCGGCTTCCCCACCAGCGCCGGTGTGGTGCCGATCGTCGTGGCCATGTCGATCTTCGACCTCGGCGTGGGCGACGGCGGCGTACGGCCCACCGCGGCCGACGGCGAGGCTGCGGCTCGGGCGGTGTCGACCACCTTCGCGACGGGCGCGGTCGGCGCCGGCGCCGGCGCCACCATGGCCAACTGGATGGGCGCCGACCATGCCGAACCGGGTGGCATCGGCTGGTCCTCGGTGGCCCACGCCGACGTGGTGGTCGAGGCCCTCGTGGTGGTCAACGCGGTGGGTGGCCGGCTGGTTCCCGGGCCGGCCGGGCCACGAGCCATCGACGCCGTCTCCCGTTGGGTCCGACCCACCGACGACCACGAGAACACCACCATCGGCGTGGTCACCACCAACGCCGTCCTGTCCAAGGCCGACTGCCACCTGCTGGCCCAGAGCGGTCATGACGGACTGGCCCGAGCACTGCTGCCGGCCCACACCCGCTACGACGGAGATGCATTGGTGGTGGGGGCCACCGGTGCCGTCGAGGCCGATGTCGACCACCTGCGGGTGCTGACCGCCGCGGTGGTGGAGGATGCCATCCGCGCCGTCGGTGCCGATGCGTCGGCGTGAGGGGGATCCAGCCCCCGGGTGGGCAACGGCCCGCGTACGATGAACACGGCCATGCTCATCGTCACCACCGCCTCCGTCGAACAGACACGCGCCGTCGCCGCCGCGGTCTGTGCGCTGTGTGAACCCGGGGACCTGGTCCTGCTGGTGGGGGAGCTGGGCGCGGGCAAGACGGCCTTCGCCCAGGGTTTCGGCCGGGCGCTGGGGGTCCGTGAGACGATCACCAGTCCCACCTTCACGCTGGCCCGCCAGTACGACGGACGTCTGCGATTGCATCACCTGGACGTGTACCGACTGGAGCAGATCGGCGAGACCCTGGACCTCGATCTTCCCGAGCTGCTCGATGGTGACACCGTGACGCTCATCGAATGGGGAGACGCCATCGTTCCGGTTCTGCCGCCCGACTACCTCGAGATCTGTCTCACCTTCGGCGACGGCGACGACGACCGGGTGATGGAGCTCCGGCCGGTGGGACCCCGCTGGGGTCGCCGAGAAGCGGCGCTCGAACGGGCGCTCGGGTCGGTGTCGGAGAGCGATCCATCATGCTGATCCTGGGGATCGAGTCCTCGACCGCTCAGGTGGGATGTGCCATCGCCGGTCACGAGGGCGTGCTGGCCTCGGCCCACAGCACCCGGGGTCGCCGCCATGCCGAGTCCCTGGCACCCCAGATCGACTTCATCCGCCACCAGGCCCGCATCGAGCTCTCCGAGATCAGCGTGGTGGCCGTCGATGTCGGCCCCGGCCTCTACACCGGACTGCGGGTGGGGATCGCCTCGGCCATGGCGCTGGCTCACGGCCTGGGAGTGCCGATGATCGGCGTGGCCAGCCTCGACCTGGTGGCCTGGCCGGTGCGCTACACCCGTCGGTTGATCGTCGCCGTGCTCGATGCCCGCCGCGGCGAGGTGTTCCACGCGTGCTACCGCTCGGTGCCCGGCGGTGTGCAGCGCATCACCGACTACCGGGTGACCCCACCCGACGAGCTGGCCACCGACCTGGCCGCCGTGGGTGACGACTGCCTGCTGGTGGGCGACGGCGTGCTGCGCCATGCCGATGTGTTCAGCGATCTCCGCCGGGTCGAGGTGGCCGAGCGGGGCATGGCCTACCCCAACGCCGGCTCGCTGGTGCAGTTGGCGCACGCCCAGGCGCTCCGTGAGGAGTTCGTGAAACCGTGGGAGATCGAGCCCCTCTACCTGCGCCAACCCGATGCCGAGATCAACTGGACCACCCGACCCTCGTGAGCACCACCTCCGATACCGCACCGCTCTTCCTCCAACCGGCCGGGCTGGGCCATGTGCACGACATGCGCCGTCTCGACGCCCAGGTGTACCCCAACCCCTGGACGGCCCAGCTGTGGCGCCGGGAGGTGGAGCGGTCCGACACCGATGCCTGCTACGTGGTGGCGTCCATCGGCGGGCGCCACGTCGGCCACGCCGGTCTGCTGGTGCAGGTGGGTGACGGTCACATCGTGACCGTGGCGGTCGACCCGGCCGAGCAACGCCAGGGCATCGCCACCCGCCTGATGCTGGTGCTCACGCGCCGGGCGGTGCGGCTGGGTCTCGACGCCCTCACGCTGGAGGTCCGCCTCGGCAACCAACCGGCCCAGGACCTGTACCGCCGTTTCGGGTTCGGGCCCGCCGGCGTGCGGCCCCGCTACTACGCCGACGACGGCGAGGATGCCCTCATCATGTGGGCCCATGGGGTGGCCGAGCCCGACTTCGTCCACCGGCTCGACGCGCTGGCCGGAGAGCTCGTCGGTCGGGCCATCCACCACCCG
>JAOUEE010000405.1 GCA_029858875.1 Acidimicrobiia bacterium | reverse complement strand
TCGGTGTCGACGGTGACCGATCCGTTCGCCGGTGCAGTCCATTGCCACCACAGCGAATGCGACGGTGGGTTGGGACTGAGGTTGTCGTGGGACGGCTCGCCGGCTTCGGCGGTGGCGCACGTGTTGTTCTCGGTGTCGGTGGCCGGAAGCGCCGGACCCAGAGTCGCCGCGTTGGCCAGATTGTCGTTGGGCGGCGGATTGTTCACACAACCGTTGCCGCCGCAGCTCGGCTCCTTGAAGTTGCCGACCCGCGTCGACCAGTTGCTGCTGGAACTGGCCGTGTAGTACTCGGTGGTGTACCAGAACGTGCAATCGTCGGCGGGATCGACCGTCATGGCCGAGTAGTCACCCCACCGGTTCGAACCGGTCTGGGAACCTCCACCGGCCTGCATCACCACCTCGGGGCCGAGCGTCCCGGGCGGATCGGTGGCCAGGCGAGTTGCGTAACGGATGTCCGGGAACACCGCTGGGCTCGACGTGCTGTAGCCGAGCGCGATGTTGCCGGCCGCGTCCATGGCGATGGACCCCATCCAGCGATCCCGACCATCGTTGAGGTCCTGGGTGCCCTCCTGGAACAGACTCCAGGTACCGCCGGTCCTGCGCAGCTCGAACCAGCGGATGGCCGATCCCGCCGTCCCAGTTCCACCGCCGACCGAGAAGTTCCCGACCAGGGTCTCATGGGTGGTGAAGTTCCGGTACGGGAAGCGCCACATCGGCCACTCACCGACCTGATCCACGCGGGTGGCGGTGCCGCCCTGTGGAATGCAGGTCAGAATGAAGAACCCGCATGCCGTGTAGGTGATCGGGGCGATGGGCAACGATGCGACCAAGCCGAACGTGCTGTTGGCTGGTGTGGTGAAGTCCACGTGGTAGTCGTAGACCTCGATCCGGTCGGCTCCTCCGTGGAACGTCCCGTCCTTGAACGTGTAGAAGTGGTTGGGGGCTCCGGCCGGGGGTGCGGTCGGGCCGTCGAGGTCGCTCGGGAGCAACAGGTTGGTCGCCGCAGGCGATACCTTCTGGAAGGTCGCGGCCGCGCCGGTGAGCATGTTCGCCCGGTTGAACGCGTAGGCCGTGTAGGGGTTCTCGTTGGCTGACATGTAGTAGCCGTCGGGCCAGACGCCGAGCTTGAAATAGTCGGGGAACGAACCCACATCGAACTCGTAGAGGTGATAGGCGCCCAAGGGGTCCGGCGTCTGGGAGATGGCGAAACACATGTGATTCGGTACCGCGAACTGCGACAGCACCCAGCGGTCGGCCAGCGGGTCGTACAACACGATCGGGTCACCGCGGTTTCCGGTGCAGTTCCCGGTCGTGAAGAAGGTCCCCAGATCTGTGGGCGCCAGTACGGACACGCCGGCCTTGTTCCAGATCTGGACCTTGGTGGCATTGACCATCTGCACGTAGTGGTTCGGGCCCACGTCCCCGTTGGTGTCAGGGGGTGAGCAGCCGCCGCAGGCCGTCGGGTTGCCGATCCCGGCGAAGCTCAGGCCGACCGCCGGCGTGCGCGCCGAGGTCCCGCCGGGCTCGAGATCGATGAGCGGATCGATCGGTACGTCCCCACGATCCCGTGTCCCCCGTGCTCCTCCGTCGGGTTCTCCGGCCAACGGGTTGATGCGAGGGGGGACCTGCACCGGCGCGTCGGGTTCGTCCGGAGCCGGAGGCAGGGAATCCAACCGCGGGCTGGTCACCGGGAACACCGGATCGCTCACCTCGATGTCGGTCACCGGCGGCTCGAGGAAGTCCGGCGGTGCCGGCGCAGCGACCGCCTCGACCTGCGGCGCCTGGGGCTTCTCGCCGCCGTCCTGCTCGGCCGCGTTGACGGCTGGCATCAGCGCCGCCACCAAACCCAGCAGGGCGGCGAATGCCACCGTCATCTTTGTCTGCGCCCCAGCGAAACCACGATTACCAGCCATCAGGCCACCTCCACCCCAGTCGCCGACACCGGCCGACCAGGGGCAACCTATGCGCGCCGATATCGGCGGTCAAGCGCCGCATCTCACGCTTGGTGGCCATCGAAGGTTCCCAGCGCGCCGTCAGTGACCTTTTCGCATCGTCACGTGGCGGAGCGGTCGGGGCATCGAGGACCGTCGTCGGGCCCTGGTGCCGCGCCCCTGAATGGGTACGAGATGTGTGCTCGTGCATACTGGAGCGTCCGACGCGACGCGGCGAGGACGAGTCACGAGGGAGTGGTCATGGCATCGGTGCGGATCCCAGGAAGACGAGCGCCCACCATCGTCGGCACGGCCATCCTGATGGCACTGGCTCTCGGCGCGTGTGGCAGTGACGGAGCCGAAGCCGGTTCGCCGTCCCCCACCGGAGCCACCACCTCCATCGCCGACGGCGTCGACCCCTCTGTCGACGGCGATCGCGAACCGCCGCCCCTCGTGGAGGTGGACCCCGATGCGGCGCCCACCAGCGAGGGCTCTGGTGACGCCGGCGGCGGCGATGGTCGCAATGACGGCGACGGCGGATCGACCGAGGGCGATCCGGCCGACGGCGACGACGAGTTCGTGGTACCTCCCTCCGTCGACGCCGAAGGGAACCCCGACGACCAGGGCCCGACCGCCCAGGAGATCATCGAGGAACTGCTCGACGACCCGACCACGGAGGTCGGCGGCGAGGTCCCCGAAACCCCCGAGGTGGTCGAGCCGCTCGACATCGATGTGCCCTGCGACCTCTTCACGCCCAGTGAGCTGGGCGAGCTGATGGTGACGTGGTCCGAGCGGGCCGGGTTGCTCGACGAGCTCCCCGCCGGCCTCCTCGCCGATGGCGCGCCAGTGGCGTTCGCCGTCGAGACCAACGAGGAGAGCAGCTGCAACTGGTTCAGCGACCCCCAGATCTGGCTGGCGTCGGTGGACTGGCAGGCGTCCGAGCCATCGTTCTCCGCCATCGTGCTCAGCAAGGGGACGGCCATCGACGGCGTCGGCGAGCAGGCCGCCCTGCTGTCGGACTCTCAGGCCGTGGCCGTGGTGGAAGGGCTGTTGGTGACGGTCACCAACCTGCCCCCGGGGGCGACCAGCACCAACCGCGATGCGAGGGTCACACAGCTGCTGCTGACCGAAGTGGTGAACCGGATCGAATCAGCCGCCTGACCCGACGCCGGCCGTCGCGTGGGCTGGTGGGGGTCAGGGGTTGCAGTTGTAGACGGTGTCGATGGCGGGGGGGTCGGTGGTGCAGGTGTCGGCGCCGGGTCCGCCGTTGACG
>JAOUEE010000404.1 GCA_029858875.1 Acidimicrobiia bacterium | reverse complement strand
GGCCGTGCCGGTGATCACCGGCACATGCTCGACGACTACCGCGGTCTGGGCCGCACCCAGCCGATGCTGGCCCTCACCTTCACCCTGTTCCTGCTGGCCCAAGCCGGGGTGCCCTTCACCACCGGGTTCATCGCCAAGTTCGGAGTCATCGCCGCGGCCACCGACGCTCGCAGCTATTGGTTGGCGGTGATCGCCATGGTGTCGGCCGTGGTGGCCGCCTACGTCTACCTGCGCATCGTGGTATCGATGTTCCTCGAGGACGACGACGAATCGGCCGACGAGGACGACCCGGTGCGGGTTCCCCGTCCGGCGGCCGTGGCCCTCGGTGTGGCGGCGCTGTTCACGCTCGGCTTCGGCATCTTCCCGGGTCCGGTCGACGAGATCACCGATGACGCGCAGCCCCGTCTGGTGCCGCCCGAGGTCGACCAGGACCAGCCGCCCGTCGACGCAGGCCTGCTTCCGCAGGGGTGAGTCGATCAGGCGGGCCCGTGGCGTGGACCGAGGCGCGTGAGCTGGTCATCTCCCTGCTTCTCGGCGTGGTGGTGATCCGTGTCGCCGCGGCCGTCGTCCGCGCCATCGACGCCGACGGGGCAACCGGGCGGGTGCGGCTGCTGGTGTTCACCAACTCGATGGACGTGATGGAAGGGCTGATACTGCTGGTCGCGGCCGTGCTCTTGTGCACGGCACCGGCCGGGACGGTGCCTCGCCACCTGCGCGTCTGGCTGTTCCGGGTGGGCGTACTGTTGGCCGGCCTGGCCGCAGTGGGCGTGGCCAACGTGTTGACCCTGCCCAACGGCAGCGGTGGCGCAGGCAAGCTGTACAACGTGCTGGAGGTGGGGCTGCCGGCCACCACGTTGTTCCTGCTCACCGCGTGGCTGGCCCGCGAGGTGGTCACGCTGCCCACCGCCGGCGAGCGATGAGGCGCTCCTCGGCGGGTGGTTCGCCGCGACGATGGCCCGTCGAGCCCGGCCGAGCCGCTACATTCCAGGCCGAAATGCCCCGGCACGCCGCTTTGGCCTGCCCCTTGACCCCTCAGTAGTCTCAGGCCTCGTGTCCGATTTCCTCCGTACCTACCTTGTGGTCGCCATTTTCGGCGGCCTCGGCGTGATGTTGGTCGGCGTTTTCGTGATGCTGGGCGCCGCCCTGCGTCCCAACCACCCCACGGCCGAGCGGCGACTCACCTACGAATCGGGGGTCGACGCCACCGGCGACATGTGGAGCCAGAGCAACATCCGGTACTACGTGTTCGCGCTCCTGTTCGTCATGTTCGACGTCGAAGCGGTGTTCATCTTCCCGTGGGCCACTCGGCTCGAGGCCTACGGCACATTCGGTCTGGTCGAAATGGCCATCTTCATCTTCATCCTCGTGCTGGGGCTTGCCTACGCCTGGCGCAAGGGCGTGCTCCGCTGGATCTGAGGCAACGTCAATGGGACTCGTCGACAGTGGGAAGCTGCCCAAGCCGCTGACCAACCTGCTCAACATCAGCCGCAAGTACTCCCTGTGGGTGTACCAGTGGGGCCTGGCCTGCTGCGCCATCGAAATGGGCGCGGCGTTCGTGTCGCCCCGATACGACGTGATGCGTCTGGGCGTCATCCCGCTGCCTGCCAGTCCCCGCCAGGCCGACATGGTGGTGATCTCGGGCACCGTCACCGACAAGATGGCGCCCTCGGTCAAGCGGCTCTACGAGCAGATGCCGGACCCGAAGTACGTCATCTCCATGGGTTCGTGCGCCAACTGTGGCGGTCCCTACTGGGACAGCTACTCCGTCACCAAGGGCGTCGACCAGATCATTCCCGTCGACGTGTACGTGCCCGGCTGCCCGCCGCGCCCCGAGGCCCTGCTGGAGGGCATCGTCCTGCTCCAGGAGCGCATCCGCAACGAGGACCCCGCGGCGCGCTGGCGCGGCGAAGCGATCGTGGTGGAGGGCTGACCCATGGCCGATGCCACCACCGATGACACCGTCGAGGAAGAGGCGGTCCCCACCGACGAGCGGCGCGAAGCCCTGCTGGCCACGATCACCGGCGAGCTCGGCGAGGCGGTTCTGGGATCGCACATTCGGGCCGGCGACGACCTGTGGGTGCGGGTCGCGACCGACGCCTGGCTGGCGACGGCCACCTTCCTGCGCCACGGGATGGAATGCCGGTACTTCAACTTCATCTCGGCCATCGACTGGCAGCCCTCACCCTTCGGCCGCGACATGGATGCCATGGTCGATCATGCGCTCGACGGCACCACGGCCAAGGAACCCGACCCGGTGCCGATCGGCTATGCCGGCCGCGACGCCCGCTTCCAGGTCTTCGCCCGCGTCAACAACGTGGTCGACCACTGGGGCATCACCGTGAAGGTCGATGTGGGCGATGACCTCGCCGTCGACAGCTGGATCACCGAGTACGCGGGCGCCAACTGGCACGAGCGCGAGACCTGGGAGATGTACGGCATCTCGTTTCGCGGCCATCCTGATCTGCGCAACATCTACCTGCCCACCGACTTCGAAGGCCATCCCGGACGCAAGGACTTCCCGTTGCTGGCCAGGCAGGTCAAGCCCTGGCCCGGCCTCGTCGATGTCGAGCTGCTGCCCGGCGAGACCGACGACGCGGCCACCGGTGCCGACGCCGAAGAGGGGCCCGCATGACCGCTGTCTCGGATCGCCAGCAGTTGTCGTACATAGCCCAGCAGGCCGCCGATGCTCGGGTGAACCTCGAGATCGAGACCGAGGGCATGACCCTCAACATCGGCCCGCAGCACCCGGCCACCCACGGCACCCTGCGGCTCATCTGCAAGCTCGATGGCGAGCAGGTGATCGCGGCCGAGCCCCTCATCGGCTACATGCACCGCGGTTACGAGAAGCTCACCGAGGTGCGGACCTATCCGCAGGTCACCACGCTCATCAATCGCATCGACTGGTTGGGGAGCTTCGCCAACGAGGTGCCGTTCATCCTCGCCGCCGAGCGGCTGATGGAGGTCGAGGCGCCACCCCGGGCGATGTGGATCCGCACCATCCTGTTCGAGCTGTCCCGGCTGTCCAACCTGGCCCTGTTCCTGGGCGACATGGGCGTGCAGCTGGGCGCAGTGACGCCGGTCTTCTACGCCTTTCGCGACCGAGAGTTCGTCCTCAACCAGATCGAGGCCGCGACCGGCGGACGCTTCCACCCCAACTTCGACCGCATCGGTGGCATCAAGGACGATCTTCCCGCCGGCTGGATCG
>JAOUEE010000081.1 GCA_029858875.1 Acidimicrobiia bacterium | reverse complement strand
CTGGCCCGCTCCTGGGCCAGTCGGGTGCGGACCTCGGACAGGGCCGCCTCGGCCCCGGCCCGGTCGTCGCTGGCCTCGATGGCCGTGTCCATGGCCACGTCCAGGTCCGCTTCGGTGGTCGCCAGCAGTGTGGTCAGCGCTTCGACCTGGGCCTCGGTGTCGTCCAGATGGGCCACGGCCAGTTCGTACTCGGCCAGTGCGCCGGCCTCATCGGCCACCGCCTCGTCGTACTGGGCCTTCAGCGCCGCCAACTCGGCCGGATCCATCGCCGGCACCGTGGGCCCGGGCGGGGCCGTGGGCGGCGGGGCGACGGGCGGGGGCGCGGTCGACCCCGGCGTGCTGGGTGGCGGGGGCGGCACCGTCGTCGCCACTGTGGTCTGCGGTGGGGCCACGGTGGTGGGGGGAGGCGCCTGGGTGGTGGTGGGTCGGCCTTCCTGGGCGCCCGCGCCGCCGCCCAGCGACGCGAGCAGCGTGAACAGACAGATACAAGCGCAGGCGAGCGCGCGGCCCCAGGACCTCACCTCCAACCAATCGGCCTCCCGAGGCCGAACCTGACGGATTCTGTTGCGAAATCGCGCCGATCAGACGTCGAGGTGGCGGGACACGGCCACGGCCGACCCCACCACGGCCACGATGATGCCCAGACCGAGGTTGACGTAGATGATGTTCATCAGCTCGTTGTTGGACACCTCGAACCCCTGGAGCAGCGCCAGAGCGTCGGTGTCCGAGATCGGTTCGATCAGATACGAACGAATGAAGATCATCGCCGGAATCGACAGTCCCGCGCCGATGAGCCCGAAGATCAGCCCCTCGAACATGAACGGGAGCCGGATGAACCAGTTGGTGGCCCCCACCAACTTCATGACCTCGATCTCGCGACGACGGGCGCTGATGGCCATGATGATGGTGTTGAGGATCAACAACACGGCGGCGATCACCAGCACCACCGAGAAGATCAGCGTGGTCTGGCTGATGCGGTCGGCGGTGCGCTGCACCTCCTTGATGACCTCGGTGGCCAGGACCACGTCGCGCACACCTGCCCGCTCGCGGAACTGCGAGGCCAGCTCGGAGATGACTTCGGCGTCGGGGTCGGTGGGCACCACCCGGTACGACGGAGGCATGTTGGCCGGCTCCACCGCCTCGAGCGTCTCGGGGCTGTCGGCGAACAGCTCGAGGAACTCCTGGTAGGTCGCTTCCTGATCGACGTAGTCGAAGCGGTCGATCTGGTTGCGATTCTGGAGCTCGAGCAGTGTCTCCTCGATCGCCGAATCCTGGGCGGCGTCGATGTCGGGATTGAGCCACACCACGAACTCGATGCCGCCCTCCCATCGCTCGGTGGCATTGTCGACACCGTCACCCACCATGAGGGCGGCACCGAACATCGACAGCGACACCAGCACGGTGATGACGGCGGCGATGGTGAGGCTGACGTTGCGCCACAGGTTGGAGAAGGTCTCCCGCAGCAGATAGCCGAGCTTGAGGCTCACTCGTAGACCCCCCGGGCCTGGTCACGGACGATGCTGCCCCGGTCGAGCTCGATCACCCGGCGGCGCATGGTGTCGACGATGCCGCGATCGTGGGTGGCCATCACCACGGTGGTGCCGGTGCGATTGATGCGATCGAGCAGCCGCATGATGCCCACCGATGTCGCCGGGTCGAGGTTGCCCGTGGGCTCGTCGGCCAACAGGATCAGTGGCCGGTTGACGAACGCCCGAGCGATGGACACCCGCTGTTGCTCGCCGCCGGAGAGCTGATCGGGGAACCGATCGATCTTGCTGGCCAGACCCACCAGCTCGAGGATGGCCGGCACCTGCTTGTGGATCACGTGCTTGGGCCGGCCGATCACCTCGAGCGCGAAGGCCACGTTCTCGGCCACGGTCTTGCGGGGCAGCAGCTTGAAGTCCTGGAAGATGCACCCGATGTTGCGGCGGAGGTAGGGCACTTTCCAGCTGCTCAGCTGGCCGATGTCCTTGCCGGCCACGAAGATACGCCCTTCGTCGGGCATCTCCTCGCGGTTGAGCAGCCGGATGAAAGTCGACTTGCCCGAGCCCGACGGCCCGACGAGGAACACGAACTCGCCCTTGGCGATATCGGCATTGGCCGCGTGCAGAGCGGTGACGTTGCCCTTGTAGGTCTTGGTGACGTTCTCGAGCTTGATCATTCGCGCGGGATCCTTGGGTTCGCGTCGGGGGTCGCGGCCCGCAAGTGGCCCCGGATCGTCGATGAGCCTAACAGCGGGTCGGGGCCGTCAGACGTCACCTCGCACACGGGTTCCTTCACCGATGGTCCCTACCCGTCGGCGCCCTGATTGGCGGCGCGCGACCAGCGCAGATAGGCCTCGAGGAACCCGTCGATGTCGCCATCGAGCACCCCTTCGACGTTGCCCACCTCGTGCTCGGTGCGCAGATCCTTGACCATCTGATACGGCTGCATCACGTAGCTGCGGATCTGGCTGCCGAAGCCCACACTGGCCTGCGGTCCGGCGATGGCGGCCAGATCGTCCTGGCGCTGCTGGCGCCCCAGATCCAACAGCTTGGAAGCCAACATCTGCATGGCCCGGTCCTTGTTCTGGTGCTGGCTGCGTTCGTTCTGGCACGACACGACGATGCCGGTGGGTAGATGGGTGATGCGCACCGCCGAGTCGGTGACGTTCACGTGCTGCCCACCCGCGCCCGATGACCGGTAGGTGTCGATGCGCAGGTCCTTCTCGTCGATGTCGACCTCATCGGCCGCCTCCTCGAAGAACGGCACCACCTGCACCGACGCGAAGGCGGTCTGGCGTTTGCCCTCGTTGTTGAACGGCGAGATGCGGACCAGCCGGTGGACCCCGTGCTCGGACTGCAGCAGTCCATAGGCATAGCGGCCTCGCACCGAGAACTCGGCCTGGGAGATGCCGGCCTCGGTCCCCTCCGAGATCGACTCGATGGTGAAGTCGAGGCCGCGGGCCTCGGCCCAGCGTTTGTACATGCGCAGCAGCGTCTCGGCCCAGTCCTGGGCGTCGGTGCCCCCCTCGCCGGACTTCACCTGGCACACCGCGTCGCCCTCGTCCCACTCGCCGGTGAACAGCGAGCGCAGCTCGAGCTCGTCGAACTCGTGCTCGAGGGCGGCGACGACCTCGGCGATCTCGGCCTCCTGGTTCTCGTCCTCGAGCTCGCGGGCCAGGTCGAACAGCTCGGTGGCGTAGGTGATCTGCTCATCGAGCCGATCGAATCGATCGAGATCATCGCTGACGGCCGAGAGCTCCTTCTGCACGCGGCGAGCATTGTCGGCGTCGTCCCAGAGATCGGGCCGAGACATCTCGGCCTCGAGTTGGGGGCGGCGGGCCCGGCGCTCGCCGATGGCCAGGAACTGCTCGGCTTCGTTCAGACGTCGGCTGAGCGCGTCGAGCTGGTCGGTGAAGTCCTGCATGTCCGGGACTCAGCGCCCGTGACAGTGCTTGAACTTCTTGCCCGAACCACAGGGGCACGGCTCGTTGCGGCCGGCCTTCTCGAACTCGGTGCGCTCCACGGGAACCGACGGGGCCGGCGTCTCGGCTTCGGGGGTCGGCGCCGGCCCGGCCTGGTCGCGGGTGCTCTGCACCGGGCCGTCGGGGGCCGAGTACTCGGCCGACTCGAGCGCCTTGTCGGTTTCGGGCCCGGGAACCTGCTTCTGGGTCACTTGCACCTGCACGTGCATCACGTACTTGACGAAGTCCTGGGCGACGTGGTCCATGAGCGAGCCGAACATCTCGAAGCCCTCTCGCTGCCATTCGACGGCCGGATCCTTCTGACCCATCGCCCGCAGATGGATGCCGTCTCGCAGGTGGTCCATCTCGTAGAGATGCTCCCGCCAGCGCTGATCGATGATCTGGAGCATCACCTGGCGCTCGACCTGACGCATGACCTCGGCGCCCACCTCGGCCTCGCGGCGCTCGTAGTGGCCGGTGGCCTCGCCCATGAGCAGTTCGTACAGCCCGTCGGTGGTGGTCTCGGCGGCCAGATCGTCCACCGTGAGCTCGGTGGGCCAGTAGGTGCTCACCTCGGCGTGGAGGGTGTCGAGATCCCAGTCGTCGCTGTGTTCGGTGACGCAGTGGGTGGACAGCAGGGCGTCGACGGTGTCAGCCAGGTGCGACAGCGCCTCTTCGCGGAGATCGGCGCCGTCGAGGATCTGGTCGCGGCGCTTGTAGATCACCTTGCGCTGCTCGTTCATCACCTCGTCGTACTTGAGGACGTTCTTGCGGACCTCGGCGTTCTTCTGCTCGACGGTGTTCTGCGCCTTCTCGATCTGCTTTGTGACCATCTTGGCCTCGATGGGCATGTCGTCGGGCAGGGCCTTGCCCATCACCCATTCCATGGCCCCGGTGGCGAAGAGGCGCATCAGATCGTCGTCGAGGGCGAGGTAGAACCGGCTGGCCCCGGGATCGCCCTGGCGACCAGAACGCCCTCGGAGCTGGTTGTCGATGCGGCGGCTCTCGTGGCGCTCGGTGCCCAGCACGTACACGCCGCCCAGCTCGCGCACCCGATCGCCCTCGATCTTGCACTGCGGCTCGTACTTCTCGATCAACTCCGCCAAGCGGGCCGCACCTTCCTCGGAGTCGACGTCGATCCCCTCGGCCTCGACATCGCGGTTGGCCATGATCTCGGGGTTGCCGCCGAGGAGGATGTCGACGCCACGGCCGGCCATGTTGGTGGCCACTGTGACCTGGCCGATGCGGCCCGCCTGGGCCACCACCTCGGCCTCGCGGAAGTGCTGCTTGGCGTTGAGCACCTCGTGGGGGATGCCCCGCTTCTCGAGCAGGCGGCTGACCACCTCGGACTTCTCGACCGATGCGGTGCCCAGCAGCAACGGTTGGCCCCGCTCGTGGCGCTCGACGACATCCTCGACCACGGCACCGAACTTGGCCTCCTCGGTCTTGAAGATCAGGTCCTGCTGGTCGTCGCGGACAGTCGGCCGGTTGGTGGGGATGGGGACCACCTGCAGGCCGTAGGTGGCCGCCAGTTCGGCCGCTTCGGTCTGTGCCGTACCGGTCATGCCGGCCAGCTTCTCGTACATGCGGAAGTAGTTCTGGAGGGTGATCGTGGCGAGGGTCTGGTTCTCCTCTTTGATCTTCACCCCCTCCTTGGCTTCGACCGCCTGATGGAGACCGTCGCTCCAGCGCCGTCCCTCGAGGATGCGGCCGGTGAACTCGTCGACGATCTTCACCTCGCCCTTCTGGACGATGTAGTCCTTGTCGCGCTGATACAGCTCCTTGGCCTTGAGTGCGGCCTGGAGCTGATGGACGAGGTTGGCCTGCACGGCGTCGTACAGGTTCTCGACCCCCATGGCACTCTCGACGGCGTGCACGCCGTCCTCGGTGATGGCCACGATGCGCTTCTCTTCGTCGAGGTCGTAGTCGACGTCGCGCCGCAGCCCTCGGACGATGCTGGCGAACTTGTAGTAGAGCTTGGCCGCATCGGCCACCCGACCGCTGATGATGAGCGGGGTGCGGGCCTCGTCGATCAGGATGGAGTCGATCTCGTCGACGATGCAGTAGGCGTGGCCCCGCTGCACCTGCCGATCGCGCGACATGGCCATGTTGTCGCGCAGGTAGTCGAACCCCAGCTCGTTGTTGGTGCCGTAGGTGACGTCGCAGTGGTACTGGGCGCGCTTGTACGCGGTGTCGCGGTCACCGGGGACCACGAGCCCCACGCTGAGGCCGAGCCAGTTGTAGATCTGGCCCATCCACTCGGCGTCGCGGCTGGCCAGGTAGTCGTTGACGGTGACGACGTGGACGCCCTTGCCCCCCAGGCCGTTGAGGTAGATGGGGAGGGTGGAGGTGAGGGTCTTGCCCTCCCCCGTCTTCATCTCGGCCACCCAGCCCAGGTGCAGCGCGGCGCCCCCCATGAGCTGCACGTCGTAGTGACGCTGGCCGATGACCCGGGTCGCCGCCTCGCGCACGACGGCGAAGGATTCGACCAGCAGATCGTCGAGGGTCTCACCGTTGTCGAGACGAGTGCGGAACTCGACCGTCTTGTTCTTCAGCTCGGCATCGGACAGCGCCTGGTACTCCGGCTCGAAGGCGCCGATGTCGGGCACCAGGTCATGGAGGGCACGCAGCTTCTTGCCTTCGCCGGTGCGGAGGAGCTTGTCGAAGATTCCCATACAGACTGCGTAGTCTACCGACGCCGGGGGCCCGACTGGCCGCACTCAGCCGGGCGTCTGGGCCAGCGCCAAGCCGTGCACCTCCGAGGCTCCGGCGCCAAGGAGGGCAACGGCCCCGGCCCGCAGTGTGGAACCGGTGGTGACCACGTCATCGACAAGCACCACGACCCCTCCGGGCCGGCCGACCGCGGCCAGCCGGGGGCCGCGCTGACGTTGCCGGCGCGTGCGCCCGGTCTGGGCCTGCCGGTCGAGCCGACGCAGGGTGCGGACCACCGGTCGAGCGCCGGCTCGACCCACCGTCGTGGCCAGCGCGGCGCCCTGATCGAAGCCCCGGTGACGTCGACGGGCTGCAGTGGTGGGCACCCATGAGATCATGTCGACCTGCTGGGGAAGGAGCAACGCGAGGGCTCGTCCCAGTTGGGGAAGCGGCGCTCGACGATTGTGGTACTTGATGGCCGCCACGAGGTCGCGGCCACGGTCTTCGTACCGAACGAGCGCAGCCAGGCTGGCCAAGGGGGGCGGCGCATCGATCGGATCCGCCGGACGGAGGCGCCAGGCGCAGTGCTGGCACAGGCTGGGCCCGGAACGGCCACAGATCGCGCATCCGCCGCCCAACAACCAACCCACCCATGTCGCCATGGTGCGACCTCCCCGCGGCGAGCCCTCGGGCGTCGCCGTGTCGTGAGGCCGCAACCGGCGGCGAGATCTTGATCCTGTCACCCCGACCAGCCCCCGCCAACCCCTCACCCGACGGGATGGGAGCCCTCAGGTGAGGCCAAGGCGGATGTGATGCTCGTCGGGGGCCTCGACATCGGCCAGGGCCTGGCGGAGGAGCTCCACGTAGTGGCGCTCGCGGGCCGACCCGGCCAGGTCTTCGGTCTCCAGCCAGTCGTCACCGTCGAAGAGGTGGTTGCCGGTGTCGTCACCGCCGAACGAGAGGAACGGGTGACGAGCGACGTCCTCGGCATCGAAGGGCTGACGGATCACCGGTACGTCGGCCCCCGGCATCCGGTCGAGGAACGCCCGGGCATCGGGCCGGGGCAACCCCAGGCGGGGAAGGACGTGGATGGGCATGGTCGACCATCGGTTCGACCAGCACGATCACGTTGCGGGGACCGCTCCCCTGCACGTGGGGCACGGTTTCGGCGACTGTGCGGCGTCGAACGCCGACGGGGATGCCGGCGGGCGGTCGTCGTCAGCCATGGCGCCAAGGTAGTGGGCTTGACGCTCGCGGGGGAGGTGGTGTGTCCTCGCTTCGGTGCGACCGGCCGACGACGAGCGGGTGTTCTTCTTCATCCACGTGATGAAGACGGCAGGGGGGTCGTTCCGCAATCACCTGCTGGCCACGTTCGGTCGCGAGGCGAGCTACCCGCAATGGGACGTGGACAGCGGGATGGCCAACGTCGAATTGGCCACGCTCGACGCGGTGGACGACGAGCGGTTCGCCCGGCTGCGGGCCTTCTCGGGCCACTTCCCCTACCTGGCGTCGGTCCGGGTGGAGCAGCGCCTGGGACGTCCGGTGACCCGGCTCACCATCCTGCGCCACCCGGTCGACCGGACCATCTCGCTGTTGGGGGACATGCGCCACTGGAACGAACAGACCCGCGGCCGCTCCATCGAGCAGCTCTACGACGACCCGATGCTCAATGCCATGTTCGTGGCCAACCACATGACCAAGATCTTCGCCCTGACCGAGGCCGACGATCCGCCCAACTACATGCATGGACTCACCATCGACGACGACCGGTTGGCCCTGGCCCAGCAGCGGCTGGCCACCGTCGACGTGGTGGGGCGGCGCGAACGATTCGACGACTTCATCGCCGAGGTCGAACGGCGCTACGGCTGGTCGATCGCCGAACGACCCGACCGTCACCTGGCCCGCGGCGAGGACTTCGAGGTCTCCGACTCGTTCCGGGCCCGGATCGCCGAGGACAACGCCTACGACATGGCCTTCTACGACTACGCCACCCGCCTCCCCTGACCGATCTGGCGTGAGTTCGTTCCGATAATTCGAACGAACCCACGCAATTTCGGTCGGTCCCGGTATTGGTCAGTAGCGGTAGTGGTCGGGCTTGTAGGGGCCGTTGACAGGGACGCCGATGTAGTCGGCCTGGTCATCGCTCAACTCGGTGAGCTTCACGCCCAGGCTGTCCAGGTGGAGGCGGGCCACCTTCTCGTCCAGCTGCTTGGGCAGGGTGATCACGTCGGTGCCGTACTGCTCGGCATTGGCGTGCAGCTCGATCTGGGCCAGCACCTGGTTGGTGAAGCTGCACGACATCACGAAGCTGGGGTGACCGGTGGCGTTGCCCAGGTTGAGCAGGCGGCCCTCACTCAGCACGATCACCGAGTGGCCGTCGGGGAACACGAACTCGTCCACCTGCGGCTTGACCGTCACCCGTTGCACGTCGCTCATCCGCAGCAGCCCGGCCATGTCGATCTCGTTGTCGAAGTGACCGATGTTCCCCACGATGGCCTGGTGCTTCATGCGGCCCATGTGCTCGGCCGAGATGATGTCCTTGTTGCCGGTGCAGGTCACGAAGATGTCGGCCACACCGAGCATGTTCTCGATGGTGTTGACCTCGAAGCCCTCCATGGCCGCCTGGAGCGCGCAGATGGGATCGACCTCGGCCACCACGACACGCGCTCCCTGACCCCGTAGCGACGCCGCACAGCCCTTACCCACGTCGCCATAGCCGGCGATGAGGGCCACCTTGCCGCCGATCATGACGTCGACACCACGATTGATGCCGTCGACGAGCGAGTGCCGGCAGCCGTACAGGTTGTCGAACTTGGACTTGGTGACCGCATCGTTGACGTTGATGGCGGGAAACAGCAGCGTGCCCGCCTCGCGCATCTGGTACAAGCGGTGCACCCCGGTCGTGGTCTCCTCGGAGACCCCGCGGAGACCTGACGCGATCGGCGCCCAGAAATCGGGATGACCGACGGCCATCGACTTGAGCCGCTCGAGGAACACCGTCCATTCCTCGCTGTCATCGTCGGTCGGGTCGGGGATGGCTCCCGCCTTCTCGTATTCGAGGCCCTTGTGCACCAGCATCGTGGCGTCGCCGCCGTCGTCGAGGATGAGCGTCGGGCCACCACCGTCGGGCCAGTGGAAGAGCTGCTCGGTGGCCCACCAGTACTCCTCGAGGCTCTCACCCTTCCACGCGAACACGGGCACGCCCCTGGGATCGTCGACGGTGCCCTCCGGGCCCACGGCCACCGCGGCGGCGGCATGGTCCTGCGTGCTGAAGATGTTGCAGCTGACCCAGCGGACGTCGGCGCCGAGCGCGGTGAGCGTCTCGATCAGGACCGCGGTCTGGATGGTCATGTGCAGTGACCCGGCGATCCGGGCTCCGGCCAGGGGCTGGCTGTCGTAGAACTCGGCCCGCAGGGCCATGAGGCCGGGCATCTCGTTCTCGGCCAGTTGGATCTCTTTGCGGCCGAAACCGGCCAGGCTGAGATTGGCCACTTTGAAGTCGTGGTTGGTCACGGTGTCTCCTCGTGCTCTCTGGGCGCGCATCGTCGCACGCCGAATAGGGCACGGGCTGGGGTCAACTGACACCGATCTGTCAGCCCGGATGCCGTCAGGGTACCGCTCAGGACCCCGTTGTGGCGAGGTGCAGTTGACCGCGCTCGGCGGCGATGCTCAGCGGGGCGGATCCGGCCGGTATCCACGCCGCCTGACCACGGGCCAGCGTCAACCGCTGCCGGGCGGCGGCCAGCTCGACCGATCCGTCCGTGGTGACGGCGATGGCCGGGCCGGCGAGGTCCAGTGTGGTCGCGGCCCGGTCGATGCGCCAGAGGGAGAAGTCGTCGACCATCGCGTCGTAGCGATGCACGGGCCCGTCCGGCCGCTGCACCACGGGCGACGCCGGCGTGCAGTCGACGATGTCCATCAGCACGGCGCGGTCGATGTGCTTGGTGGTGAGACCGCCCCGGACCACGTTGTCGCTGCTCACCATCAGCTCCACCGCGATGCCACGCAGATAGGAGTGCAGGTTGCCGGGGCCGAGGAAGAGGGCTTCGCCGGGCTGGAGCTCGATGTGGTGCATCAGCTGCGAGACCAGCACGCCGATGTCCCCCGGGTGCGAGGCCTGGAGGCGGCGCACCAGCCCCGACCCGGACGCAGCCGCGACGTCGCCCACCAGCGACGCGGCCTGCTCGCCCGGTCGGGACCACAACCAGTCGAGCGCCCGCTCGACTCGGACGGCCGCCGCCTCCGGGCCGCGTAGCCCCTCGATGAGCGGGACCAGTGCGACGACGTCCAGGTCGGCCAAACGGTCGGCCGAGGAATCCGGCGGGCAGAAGCCACACAGCGCCTCGAACGGCGTCAGCGCGCAGATCAGCTCGGGTTTCGGGTTGCGGTCCCGGAAGGACCGCTCGAAGGCGTCGACGGCGATGCCCTCGGCCTGCTCTCGTGCGAATCCGGCCTCGGCCTGCTCGCGGTCGGGATGGGTCTGGATCGACAACGGTTGGGACGCGGCCAGGATCTTGGCCAGGAACGGGAGCTCGCGGTGATCTGCACCCAGCTGGCCGACCGGATCGTCGGCGATCAGTCGATCCAGCCCGACCGACCGGTCGCCCAGCTGCACCGCCGCCGGTCCCCGCGGGTGGGCACCGAACCACAGTTCGGCCTCGGGCCGGCCACGGGGTTCCACGCCGAGGAGGTCGGACAAGGCCGACGTCGAACCCCACGCGTAGTGCTGGATGACGCCTTCGAGCCGATACACCCGTTCTGACCTACGGCGTGAACGTGGGTTCGATGCCCTCGGTGCGGGCCCGGGACGTCAGCCGCTCGTGTTCGACATCGTCCACCTCGGTGGCCTCATCGATGAGCATCACCGGGATGTCGTCGCGGATGTCATAGCGGCGGCGCAGGCGCGGGTTGTACAGCAGGTTCTCGTCCTCGAAATAGAGCAGCGGCCCCTTGTCCTCGGGGCAGGCCAGGATGTCGAGGAGTCGTTGGTCGAGAGCCATGGAGGGTTCCTTGTCGACGAGGTTCTATTCAGGTGAACAGCGCACGCACTTCGGCCACGCGGGCCTCGCACGTGGGCTGGTCGGGGGCTTCGAGGTTGAGTCGGAGCAGGGGCTCGGTGTTGGAGGCGCGCAGGTTGAACCACCATTCTCCTGCATCGACGGTGAGCCCGTCGAGGCGGTCCTGGGAACGGTCGCCGTAGTGTCGAGCCACCCGCTCGATCACGGCATCGGTGTCGTCGACGCGGGTGTTGATCTCGCCCGAGGCGACATAGCGATCGAGCGGTGCCAGCAGCGACGAGAGGCTCTGGCCGGTGTCGGACATGGCTTCCAGTACGAACATCGACGCGATGAGGCCACTGTCGGCTCGCCAGTTGTCGCGGAAGTAGTAGTGCCCGCTGTGCTCGCCGGCGAAGGCGGCGCCGGTGGCCGCCATCTCGGCCTTGATGTAGCTGTGGCCCACCTTGGTCCGCACGGCGGTGCCACCGGCCTCGGCCACCACCTCGGGGACCGACTTCGAGCAGATCAGGTTGTGCAGCACGGTGGCGCCGGGTTCCTTGGCCAGCACCCGCCCGGCGACCAGCGCGGTGGTGAGCGATCCCGAGATGGCCCGGCCCGTCTCGTCGACGAGGAAGACCCGGTCGGCATCACCGTCGAAGGCCAGGCCCACGTCGGCCTTCACCTCCAACAGACGGGCGATGAGGTCGGCCTGGTTCTCGGGTTGGATGGGGTCGGCCGGATGGTTGGGGAAGGTGCCGTCGAGCTCGGCGTACAGGATCTCCACGTCGACCGGCAGCTTTTCGAACACGGCCGGGGCCACCAGACCGCCCATGCCATTGGCCGTGTCGGCCACGATCTTCAGTGGCCGCAGGGAAGCGACGTCGATGAATGAGCGGACATGATCCGCGAAGGCATCGAGCAGTTCGATGTCGCTGGCCACCCCCGTGGATGTTGCGGCGTCGACACCGTCCCTGGTCATGGCCTTGATCTCGGCCAGACCGCTGTCCGCGCCGATGGGCGCGGCCTGAGCCCGGCACATCTTGATGCCGTTGTACTCGGCCGGATTGTGACTGGCCGTGAAGACCGCTCCTGGCACACCCAGGTGGCCACTGGCGAAATACAGCATGTCGGTGCTGGCCAACCCCATCCGCACCACGTCCACCCCCTGACCCATGACGCCGGCGGCGAAGGCCTCGGCATACTCGGGCCCCGTCGGGCGCATGTCGTGGGCCACCACCACCTGGCTCGCCCCCTCGGTGTCGACCAGGAATCGGGCGAAGGCGGCGCCGATGGCCCGAGAGGTGTCCGCGTCGAGCTGGTCGGGCACCGTGCCCCGGATGTCGTAGGCCTTGAAGATCGCGTCGAGGTCAGCCATAGCGACCCGAGGGTACCGGCTCGCCGCCCCGGTCAGGGCCCGCCGACGTCGTAGACCCCGGTGCGCGACGCCACGCGAATGCGCCACAGATCGCGCAGCAACCGCCCGGTGTCCCGGAAGATGCTCACGGTGGACCGGGACGAGTTGGTGACGGTGACCGGCACCTCGACCAGGCTCAGCCGATCGCGCTCGACCAGGTGGAAGAGCTCGATGTCGAAGGCGAACCCGTCGATGGTGGTCCGGGCGAAGAGGGACTCGGCCACATCCCCCCGCATCGCCTTCACACCGCACTGGGTGTCGCGGTACTGGCCCAGCAACAACGCCTGGGTGGCCAGGTTGACGAGCCGCCCTCCCACCTCCCGCAGACGACCGGCCCGCACGAGCGTGTGGGTGGCGACGTGACGACGGTTGCCCACGGCCACGTCCCACCCCTGCGCCACGGCATCGGCCAGCGCAGCGACCACGTCGGGCCCGTAGGCCAGGTCGGCGTCCACGAACGCTCGTACCCGTCCGGTGGCGGTGGTCATCCCGGCCCGAACTGCAGCGCCCTTGCCACGGTTCTCGGGGAGCACCTCCACCCGGTCCGCCGGCGCGGCGGCCTCGGCCGTTCCATCTCCCGAACCGTC